>JBLFXD010000115.1:0-11666 GCA_047611045.1 Planctomycetaceae bacterium
GCCTCGGAAGACTAACTATGGACATGCTCTGAAACCCGGATATCGCAACGACTTTCAAGGAGACGTTTTCATGACGACTGCTCAGACGATCCGCCGCGCCGGATCCGTAACTTTGTATGCATTGCTCGTCTTGTCGCTTGCCGCATCGGTCGCTCTCGCGGCGCCGCCGGTCACCGAAACGACCTCCGAGGCCCCGGCCTCTGTCCCAGGATTCGTCGAGCTGTTCAACGGCAAAGACCTTTCCGGGTGGGCCAACGTCAACACAGAGCCGGATACGTGGAGCGTCCGCGACGGGCTGCTGGTCTGTCGTGGACTGCCGATCGGTGTGATGCGATCGGAGAAGCAGTACGAGAATTTTGTACTGCACATCGAGTGGCGACACATGAAGGCCGGAGGTAACTCGGGAGTGTTTGTGTGGAGCGAAGGTTCCATCCCGGCAAGCCGGCGACTGCCCAAGGGCATGGAAGTTCAGATGCTGGAACTCGACTGGGTGAACCAGCACCCTCTGAAGAACGGTGAGCCCAACGACATCGGCTATATCTCCGGGGAACTCTTCGGTGCCAATGGCCTGACCGCCACTCCCGATAACCCACGAGGCCGCCGCAGTAAGTCGCTGGAGCTGCGGTGCAAAGGCAAAGGTGAGTGGAACGTTTACGACGTCGTCTGCGTAGCCGGCACCGTGAAGCTGTCAATCAATGGCAAGTTCGTGAATTCGATTCGCGACTCGTCCATGAGGAAGGGCTACCTATGCCTCGAATCCGAGGGTTCCGAAGTCCACTTTCGCAACATCCGCATCCTGGAACTCCCGCCCGGCATCACCACACCGGAGCAGATCGCACCCGTCATCAAGTGACGCGAAAACCGGTTTGTTCTTTGACGGTTGAACGCGTCCTCGCCGATCCGGTGAATGTTCTGGCTCCGTGTGGTTCGCCTTAAAGGACCTGTCCGAAATCAATTCCGTCGCTGGGGTAGCTCGACTCTCTGAGTCGAGTCCTCACAAACTGCCCGACTCGGAGAGTCAGGCTACAGAATCACGGTTCTGTTTCTGGACAGGTACTAAGAAAGGGAATTTGTCAGGCAGTTTCGTATTCGGCGAGGAAGCCTCGGAATTCGCGGCAGTGTTCTTCTTCGTCGCCGAGGGCCTGGATGCAGAGGTCCTGCGTGACGTAGTCGACTCCGTCGCAGAGTTTGATCAGCTTGTTGTACTGAGCGACGGCGGCGTCTTCGGCTTCGATGACTCCCTTAATCACGGCGACGACGTCGGTGTTCTTCGCGGGTGGCTGCAGACTGGCCTGCACGGCTTTGAAATCGAAAGTGCCAGGCACCGTCCCGCCGATCGTCTTGATACGTTTGGCGATTGTCTGAGCGTGAACAAGTTCGGCCGTCACGTCGGCGGCGAGTGACTTCTTGATCTCTTCAGCACGAACGCCGTCCAGATTGATCGAGCTGGCGATGTAGTTCATGACTGTCTCAAGCTCCATCCAGTAAGCGACGCTCAGCTCGCGGATGATTTCTTCTCGAACATTTGAATCTGACATCAGTCTCTCCTTTTTTGAGTCGTTCTGCGGAACTGATCAGTCCGCCGTTACAGGTCTCCGGCAGCTTCCAGAAGTCTCGACAACGGATGAGCCGGCACGTTTCATCGTGAACACACTCCGAGCTTCTAACACGCCCGAGCGTGAGGCTGCGAAGATTAGAAAGTCACCGTCTCCGGACACCAGCCAGACATTCGCAGATCGGCACAATAATTCGAAACTCGAATCACATGAGACCAAATCTCAGCGTTCGATTGCAGGACGAGGCGCCGTTGCAATACTCATGGGCCTTCAAAACTCATTCCGGAAACTCATTCCGATGGAGACCTCACCGTGCGATTCCCGCCCCGCGTTAAAAACCAGCTTTGCTCGACCCTGTCAATTGTTGGCGGCTTTGCATTGCTGACCACTCTGGCAATGGCAACTGCCGACGCTCAGGACGCCAGCGTCTTCGAAGCCGGTCAGCTGCCGAACGACAGTCGGCTGCAACCGAGAAAGGATCTCAACGACTATTTTCCGTTCGAAGTTCCTCAGGGAAAAGCCGCCTGGGAAGCTCGCGCAGACGAGCTTCGTCGTCAAACGATGATCGCCACTGGCGTCTGGCCCTTGCCGGAAAAGACGCCGCTCAACGCAGTCGTGCACGGCAAGTTTCACAGGCCAGGCTTCACCGTCGAGAAGGTTTATTTCGAAGCGGTCCCGAATCACTTTGTCACCGGACTCCTGTTTCGACCGGACGACGGAAAGAAAGACGTCAAGCGTCCGGCCGTGCTTTGCCCTCACGGACACGGCGGAAGACTGCAGGATTACGGCGAGAAGAAGATTCGGCAGTTGATCGCCGACGGAGCCGAACGATTTGAAAGTTCCGGTCGCTTCCCGAAACTCGCCCGCTGCGGACAGCTCGCAAGGATGGGATGCGTCGTCTTTATCTTTGACATGCTCGGCTACGCAGACAGCCAGCAGATTTCGCGACAGCTGGCGCACGGGTTCGCGAAGCAGCGGCCGGAGTTTGAAGGCAAAGAGAATTGGGGATTGTTCAGTGCTCAGGCTGAAATGCGGCTGCAAAGTATCATGGGCATTCAAACGTGGAACTCGATCCGCTGTCTGGATTTCCTGGAATCGCTGCCGGACGTTGATGCTTCGCGACTCGCGGTCACCGGCGGAAGCGGCGGCGGCACGCAGACCATTCTGCTGTGCGCAATCGATTCTCGTCCGATCGCAGCCTTCCCGAACGGCATGGTCTCAACCTCGATGCAGGGCGGCTGCACGTGCGAGAACTGTTCGCTGCTGAGAGTCGGCTCGGGCAATGTAGAACTGGCAGCGCTCTTCGCTCCCAAGCCGCAGGCCATGACGGCGGCCAACGACTGGACGAAGGAGATGATGACCAAAGGCTATCCGCAACTGCAGCAGCTCTACGGAATGCTTGGAGCGAAGAACAACGTCTACTGCCGCCCGCTGCTCCATTTTCCTCACAACTACAACTACGTCTCGCGAGCGACGATGTATTCGTGGTTTAACAAACACATGAAGCTGGGACTTCAGGAACCGATCGTCGAAGAAGACTTCGAGCTGCTGACTGCCGAAGAAAACAAAGTCTGGAACGACAAGCACCCTCAACCAGAAGGCGGCGACGATTACGAACGCTCGCTCGTTAGAGACCTGGCGACGGCATCCGACAAACAGATCGCGGCGCTGATTCCTCACGACCCAGACTCGCTGCAGAAATATCGCGAAGTTGTCGGAGGAGCGTTTCAGTCAATCATCGGCCGCAGCCTCCCCGACTACGACGACATCAAACGGACGAAAGTCGACAAGCAGAAGCGAAACGGATTCCTCTACTTCGAAGACATCGTTCATCTCGATTCAGCAGGCGAAGAGTTGCCGGTCATCTCGCTGTTCCCAACCGGAGCCGAATGGAACGGCGACGTCGTGATCTGGATCGACGGCCAGGGCAAGCGGGGACTGTTCACGGAGTCGGGCGATGCTCGCAACGAAGTCGTCCGATTGCTCGATGCCGGAGCGACAGTCGTCTCGGCAGACCTGTTCGGCCAGGGCGAGTTTCTCGGTAGCGGCGAACCGCTGACTCAGCAGCAGGTCGTTGCCAATCCTCGCGAAGCGGCCGCCTACACCTACTGCTACAACGACACGCTCTTCGTACAACGAGTCCACGACGTACTCACGCTGATCTCGTGGGTCGGCAACGACGAGCACGAGCCCAAACGACTCAACCTGATCGGCACAAACGGCGCAGGCCCGATCGCCGCCGCAGCCCGATTAGTCGCCGGCAACTCTGTCACCAAACTGGCCGTCGATACAAAGGGCTTCCGCTTCGGCGATCTGACCAGCTACCGACATCCCGACTTTCTGGTCGGTGCCGTTAAATACGGAGACCTGCCAGGACTGCTCGCCCTTTCAGCTCCGCACCCGTTATGGATCGGCGGCGAATCAGGAGTTACTCCGAAAGTCGTGAAAGCCGCCTACTCGGCAGCCGGCGCGAAGAACGTCGTTCAGTCATCCGACCAGCAGAACGCAGTGGACTCAGCGGTTGTCTGGCTGCTGAAGAAATAGGCTGAAAGGGGTGCAGGCCATCCCGACCGAGCAGGTAGGGTATGACAAGCGAAGCGCCGGCATACCGCTTTGGGAATCGCAACCTCAATGCTAAATGGCACGCCGGCGCTTCGCTTGACGATGCCCTACGGCTCGTGACGACTCAATGAATTCTCAAAGCATGTCGATGAACGCTCGCATTTCGGCCTCGGCGTGAGAGTCGCCGACCCGCTGCGCCGCGGCGATGCCGGTCAGCAAGACTTCGCGAGATTCGTCGGTCTCATCGAGCCGGTTGAGGATTTGCCCGCGCTGGAACCACGCCGAGACATGGTCCGGGCTGGCATCGCAAAGTGCCTTCAGGCGTTCAGCCGCTTCTTCCTCGTTCCCCTCGCTGGCGCAGGCCATCGCGACTGAGTACTGCAGGAACTCGTCCGCGGGATTGGCATCAAGCATCGTCAAAAGCTGTTCGCGAGTGGGCATCCAGGCAATTTCTACCGGTTATCCGGAGTGGCTTTGGAAAACTTGCTGCTTCAGTCGAATCGTGGTCGCGTCGAAAAAAAACGGACTCCAATCGACGCGTCCCGGATTTTGACGCCTGCCTGAACCAGTGCAAGCGCATCGGGCACGTGAACGTCTTGTCGCAGGCGTTGCGAGCATCCCTTCTTGAGCGAAGTCAGCAGGTCGCCGCTCAAATTCCGGCATCCAGTTTACCTGACCGTTACAGCCCGTCGCCGATTGCTCGAAGGTCACTTCAGGCGGGTTGTGAGCACCATCGTCGCAGGCTTCAAGCGACGTAGGTGTGATGGCCGATCCAGCAGATCGCGGAGGAGTAGGTAGACGGAGATCGCGGCTGGCCCCGGTGAAGGATCACCATTTTCCGGGTCGGGTTCCGAGCATCGCCCTGCAATCGATACGCCATCATATGATTAACCGCATCTTTCAACTCGGCCTCTGTGCCATTGTCCTGACGCTCTCAACCTTGCCTGCTCAGGCGGGGTCGGTTCGCGAAACGGCAGTGGTCAAGGCGATTCGTCGCGCCCAGTCCGCCGTGGCTAACATCCACAGCGAGAAGACCGCCGACGATTCTGGCTCCCTGTTTTCATCGAGTCAGGGACGCAAAATCAACGGCATGGGCACGGGCGTCATCATTGACGAACGCGGCTACATCGTCACCAATCATCATGTCGTCGAAGGCGTGGACTCTCTGCGAGTCACCACGTACGACGGCTCTGCTTATACCGCTCAAGTCGTTTCGTTCGACCGGAAGCACGACCTGGCGATCATCAAGATCAACCCGACACGTTCTCTGAATGTGATGCCTCTGGGAACTTCGTCAGACCTGATGCTGGGCGAATCGGTCATCGCCGTCGGTAACGCCTACGGTTACGAAAACACCATGACGACGGGCATCATCAGCCAGTTATCTCGCGACGTCGAAGTCAACGAGAAGCAGTCTTACCGCAACCTGATCCAGACGGACGCCAGCATCAACCCCGGCAACAGCGGCGGACCACTGATCAATCTCGACGGCGAAGTCATCGGCATCAACGTTGCCATCCGAGCCGGTGCTCAACGAATCGGTTTTGCCATCCCGATCGACGATGCTCGAACCATCATCGCCGAGCTGCTGAACGTCGAAAAGCTCAGCCAGACCTGGCACGGATTGGTCTCAACAGACGTTAAGACGGCGAGCGATCGAAAGCTGGTTGTTGACAACCTCATCCCCGACAGCCCCGCCGCGAAAGCTGGCTTGAAGCCCGGCGACGTGATCATGACTGCGGGTTCAACCAAAGTTGCCGACGCCGCTGACTTCGAACGAGCATGCTTGGGTAAGAAACCTGGCGAATCATTGAAACTCTCAGTCCGACGGTCCGGAAAAAACCAGGAACTGGCAATGAGCGTCGGCAACGCCGCCGAACGCCCCGCATCAACGTACGGGACAATCGTCCGAGCCAACAACAGCTCGAACGACGGCACGAACGACGCCCTCTACCGAATGTTCGGAATCCGCCTGAGTCAACTCGCTTCAAACGAACAATCGCTCGTCGGTCCTCGCTACCGAGGCGGCATGAGAGTCATTCAGGTTCGCGAAGGCGGCCCGGCCGCTCTGAACGGCATCCAGCAAGGCGACATCCTGGTCGGGCTGCACCTTTGGGAATCGATCACCTTCGAAAACGTGAAGTACGTGATCGAGCATCCGCAGCTGAACACATTCTCGCCGCTGAAGTTCTACGTGCTGCGAGGCGAAGAAACTCTGTGGGGCCATCTGCCCGTCGGCAGCTTCCGCTAAAGAATGTGGCCGGAAAAACTTCTCACGGGTCCCCCGACGTATCAGTTACGAAGTTGCGCACTTCAGCCGCGTAGCGGCGACAGCGCATAGCCGTGGGCGTCAGCCCACGGAAACCGGTTGGACTGAAAACGTGAGCCGCGAAGCGGCGGCAGCGAGATGATTGCTGTCGCCGCTTCGCGGCTACCGTTCTTGTGTCACTTTTTCTGCGGGCTTACGCCCGCAGCTATGTGCTGCCGTCGCTACGCGACTTAAGACACCGCAACTTCGACACTCCAACGTTCGTTAAGAACCGAGCTACTCCTCGACGATCTGCAGCCGACATTCCACTGGCAAATGATCCGAGTATCCGTTGCCGAAGAATCGCGGCCCGAGATAACTGCGTGAAGGACGCGGAATCGACCCCGGGGTCTTCGACACAAACATCTGGTACTCCGCTTTGACTCGGCGAGTCGAATCTGGCACCCAGTTCACGCCCTGCTTATCCAACATGCCGGGCGACAGAATGATGTGGTCGAGGACGTCCCATTTGTTTTTATAAACGTAAGTGCCCTTGTCGCCTTCCTGGTGGAACTTCCACATTGAGTTGAACAGGACTCCCGGCCGCAGCTCGTCGGGATTTCCCCAGGTCCGTAGCGTCTTGCCGACCGAGACGTTGGCAGGGGTGTCATTCAGATCGCCGATGACGGCAAAGTCGACTGCAGGGTCACTCTTCAGCAGCTGGTCGATTCGCTTCCTGAGGACGGTCGCTACTTCGATCCGATGCGAATCCTCGTTGTACCGAGACGGCCAATGGTTGACGAAGACGAAGAACGGCTTTCCGCCGCTCGTGAATCGAGCTTCCAGAATGTCACGAGTTGGAAACTTGTCGACACGATGAATTCGTGACCGATCGAGCTTCGTCGTTTTTGCGTCGTAAAGGAGTGCACAATCAATTCCTCGGTAGCTCGGCGAATCTTCGTGCACGATTTTGTAATCGCGTCCAGTCTTCTTCAAAGACCTAACCAGCATCTCCAGGACAGCTCGGTTTTCGATTTCGCACAGACCGAGCACGTCCGGTCCGCTGCCTGAATTCATGTCGCCGATCACGCGAGCCAGATTCGTCAGCTTCAACTCAAGCCGAGTCTTCGTCCACGCCTTCGGTTCGCCAGGCGTGAATTCCTCATCGCCTTCCGTCTTCGGATCGTCGACCGTGTCGAACAGGTTCTCAATATTCCAGAACGCAAGACCGAGTTCGTCGGCAACCGCCTGCTCTGGCACGAACAGTTGGCCCAGCAGACAGAATACAAGAGCTGTGTTTAAAAACTGGTTACGCATCGAGTGATCCTTATTATTTCAAATCGAGAGTATTCAACGTCAGGAAGGCAGTTCAATGCGACGCAGATTTGTAGGGTATGACAAGCGCAGCGCCAGCATACCATTTTTACCGTCCGATCGATGATGGTATGCCGGCGCTGCGCTTGTCATACCCTACGGATGCTGTGCAACTTTCAGAAAGCGTTTACGGGCGTCGCATGAAACAGATGAAACGCGGACGACTACTTAAAGACCGCGTGGTCGGGATTGCCTTTCGCATCGATGTAGGCGATCAGGTCGAGCACTTCCTCAGCAGTCATCGTGTTCAGCAGTTTGGCCGGCATCAGCGAAATTGGCGACGGTTGAATGATGTCGATTTCGTCCTTGCTGATGACGATCGGTTCGCAGTTCTCGATGCCCAGCGGGTTCGGCATCAAAGTTACTGAATTGTCGTCTTCAGCAACCTTCATCCCGGTGAACTGTTTGCCGGCGTCCGTGACGACCACCCAGCCCTGGAACTTCTTGTCGATTTCCTTCGACGGATCGATGAGCGAACGCAGTGCGTGCAGCCGGTCCTTCTTTGCATCGAGTTTCGCCAGATCCGGACCGACTCGACCGCCGACATCTTTCATCTGGTGACAGGCGAAGCAGGCGACCGTCGTGAAGAGTTTCTTGCCGTTCGAGAATGAGCGGCCCTTCATACTGTCGACTTTGTCCGAGAGTTCTTCGAACTTCCAGTCGCGAACGAACGGTCGCACTTCGCCGATTTCGGTCGGGTCGGCAATCGGGTTCTTTGCCAGGTAAGCATCGACGTCGGAGACGACATGCATGACGCCGGCCATCGTTCGCCAGTGTCCAGGAAAGGTGCAGACATACGGATAATCGCCAGCCTGACTTGGAGCGACGATCACCAGGCGTTCCGTTTCACCGGCCTGCAGAAGCTTCGTCGTGTGAAGGACTTCTTTGGAATCAGGCACGAAACCTTTGGCAAAAGCGTCCGGCGAAGTCGCCATCCGCTCTGCCGCCTGAGCGACTTCCATCATCTTGCCCGGCGTCGTGACCAGCAGGTTATGCGGCATGATGTCCGTGTTTTCGAGAACCAGCTCGAATGGCTTGCCGGCCCGAACAACGATTTCCGGCCGGTCATACCTCATCCGATGCGGCACTGTCCGGATCGTGATAACGCGAACGCCGAGGTCGCCGATTTCTGCCTTGATCTTCTTTGACTCGTCAGCGGGCAATATCGCCGACAGATCGTTTGCCAGTTGCAGAGACATCCTGACGGCAACTGTCGCACGTTCGGCTGAGTCGGCGTTCTTTGCATGCGAAACCAGCGTCGTAATCAGTGGCCTGACTGCTGCAGGATCATCCGGCCAGCGAGATCGTCGAAGCAGTTGCAGCCCCCTCACCGCAGAAGATCGCAGATCATCTTTCTGAGCGAAACGGGATAGCGTCTTAAACGTCTCTGCATCGTGCCCCGGAATCATGGTGATGGCACTCATTGCCGCCCGCCGAATTGCGGCCGTCGAATTTGACCCCAGCTCGAAGAAGGCAACTTCTGCAGGAGCTGCGTTGTCTTTGGCTTGAAACACTGGCTTCCGTGAAGCGTCCAACGCTGTTACCCAGAAACCTTTCAGTCGATCAACGTAACTTCCGTTATTCTCACTGCGAGTCCAAACGCGAATTGACTCGACAGAAATTTCATGTCCAAGATCCAATTCCCACCATGGGTCGCGTGAACTTCCTTTGGTGTGAGTCTGGCCGCCTTTCGCATAGGCACCGTTTTTGTTTCCATCGATCGCTCGCTGAGCAACTCCACCGAAGTCAGTACTCGACTGCTTCGCCTTGCCCTGGCGAGCGACGTTCTTCCCACCACTCATCACTTCGACTTCTGCCAGGGTCAAAACCCGTCCCTGACCTGGCAATCCAATTCGAATGTACCGCGCCGTCGTCCCTTTCTCCTTCTCTGCCGCCAGGGCAAGGTTGTCGGGGAGGCCGTGCAGCAGCGGCTCGACTTTGTCGTACAGCGATGCCCTTTGACTGACATCAGTAATGATCGAGATTGAATCAAGGAAATCTTTCATTAAGCCGGGTGATTGCGAAGCCAGCTTCCACGCAGAATCAACTGACTGATCGGTCGAAACCAAAGCAACATGTCCGATTTGTCGCGTAATGGTTCTTTTCGCTGAGCGGGTCCATGCCTCGAACTGACTCCGACTGCCGCTCAGTTCAGACGGTTTCCGTTCTGCGAGCATCAGGCCAAGGTTGAAAATGACCTGTCTCGCACCAGATGCGTCGGTCCGATCGACGTAGTTGATCGCTGCTGTCAATTCATCGATTTCATCTGAGTTCTTGATCCGTGCCAGACTGCGAAGAGCATCGACGCGAGTCCGTTCTCTCACGCCCGGCCGCGTCAGCATGGCTCGAAGAACGGGAGCAGACCTTGGAAGTTTTTCCAGATCGAAACCCGAAATGCTGCCAAGGATGTATTCGATACCGGCCGGATTACTCACTGCGAAACGTTGCCCGGAACTGATTGCGGATTTCCAGACCGGCTCCAATCCGCGAATCACTTCTTCCAGCGCATAGTCGATGTAGTAGTCACGCGGATGCTTCACGACTTCCAGAGCGACTTCGGCAGCCGCAGCCGTGTTAACCCATGAAGCGGCCCGAACAGCTTCCAGACGGACGCGGGGATGATCATCGTTTGCCGCCTTAGTCAGCCAGGTGATGACGTCGTCATGCGGGAAGAGATCACGCCAGTGAGAAATCACTCGAACCGCCGCGGCGCGAGCGCGACCGTCTTTCGACGTGAGGCGACTTTCCAACAGCGACCGACTGAAGTCGCGAGTCTTCGCGTTGTTACTTGCCGCCGTGTTGTGGTGCTGGCAAACCCAAAGTGCTTCGAGCAGGTTGTGTTCGTAGCCTTCGTCTTTGGCGTCGAGGTTCTTCGTCCACTTCACAACGGCCGCGGCGACGTCGGCTGCAGGGAACTCTCGCAGTTGAATCCGCGTTCGGTGACGAACTCTGTCTTCCGGAGATTTCAGTTGATCAAGCAGCTCGGGAATCGACAGCTTCGTCAGGTCCTGATTTTTCAGCAACGGACGACCGGGGTAAGTGATTCTCCAGATGCGACCGTGAGTGTGGTCGCGGTTGGGATCTCGAAGGTTGTGCTGCATGTGTCCGACCAGTGGGTTGAACCAGTCAACAATGTAAAGAGCCCCGTCCGGTCCGAATTGAAGATCGGTCGGTCGGAAGTTGCGGTCTGAGGAAAAGAGAATCGGCTCGACTTCTTCGCCAGCAAATCCCGATCCTTCTTCTTTAACGGTGTGCTGCAGCACTCCCTGGAAACCGATGCAGTTATTGAGCAGGTAATTGCCCTGTGCTTCCGGTGGGAAGTGTCGGCTGGAAACGATTTCGCAACCGGCAGTCGGACGAACTCGCTTCTTGAAAAACTGATTCATCTGCTTGCGATAGACGAATTTGAAGGGCCCGAAATCGTCCTGACCGGCAAAGTTCTGCGTCCTCATCGAGAACGCAGTTCCGAAGTAATTAGCACCGCCGGAGGCGTCCGCGACAAAGTTCTGCCCCCAACGATCCCAGCAGTGGCCCCACGGATTCGCGAAGTTGTACGACACGAATGTTTCGAGCTTCTGCCGCGTCGGATCAAATCGGTAAACGGCTCCGTGACCATTTCGAGTCGGGCCGTAAGGCGTTTCCACCTGCGTAATGTGGAACGTTCCTTCGTGCATGTAGACACCGCCGCCGGGGCCCCAGACGAAAGCCCCGATGGCGTGATGGCTGTCGCCCGAATCGAAGCCGCCCATGACGATCTTTCGTTCGTCGGCCTTGCCGTCTCCGTCGGTATCGATCAGGTGAACGAGGTTCGGCTCCTGAGCAACGTAAGCGCCTCCGTCTCCGACTTCGAAGCCGGTCGGAAGGTGAAGGCCGTCAGCGAAGACCGATTGCTTATCCGCTTTGCCGTCTCCGTCGGTGTCTTCGAA
>JBLFXD010000116.1:0-11606 GCA_047611045.1 Planctomycetaceae bacterium
TCCGGAAAGTTTGCTGCCGGAACTGCGCTGCGCTTGTTCCAGCCTACTTTCGAGAAATCTGCCTACTGCGTGTAGTACCGGTACTTGTAAAAGGCCGACCGAATCCCAAAGAGCACCGCAGCGACACCCATCAGAGCGGCAAATGCCCAGAACGATATCAGCAGGTCCATGTCGGGAAGTTTCGTGACGACGGCGGTCAGTTTGTTGCCCAGCGAAACGCTCAGCAGCCAGAAGCCCATGATTGTTGACTTCATCCGAGTCGGTGCCTGCGTGTACGCAAACTCAAGACCGGTGATCGAGACCATGACTTCGGCCTGCGTCATGATGAGGTACGGAAAGAATTGCCACAGTACGGAAATCATGTCCTCGTCGCCGCCCGCGTTGATCCGCACCTGAATCATGGCCACGACGACGAATGCGAGACTGGCCGTCAGCATGCCAATCGTCATTCTGCGAAGCGGCGTCATCTCCCAGCCGCGTTTCGTGATGAACGGGTAAAGGAAAAACGTGTTGAACGGAATCAGCGCCATGACCATCAGCGGGTTCAACGCTGAAATCTGACTGGGCAGCATTGAGAGCACGGCCGGCACAGATTTGCCATCGGCTCCGGATGTCGACCAGGGAAGCACCAGGTCCAGATTCATCCTTTGCGCCTGACGAACCCAGCTCGAAGCGTGTTGGTCAAACAACGCCCAGAAAACGCTTACCAGGAAGAAGATGCTGATAATTCGCAACACGGCCCGTGGCCCTTCAGCCGCCTCTTCGCCAAATCGTTTCGCGGCGGATGAAAAGAACCAGTGTCGATGGATCGAATCTTCAGCCACTTCGGAATCGAGGGCAGCAATCGTCTTCCTGTTGTCGCCTTTGAATAGCGCCTCGACCGAATGAAACATCACCGCCAGGAACCCGTCATCCTGCTCGATCGCCTGCCGTTCTTCGAACACCCATAGTCCAATTAGAACGCTACTGAGTGTCAGCACCACGTTTGTCGAAAACGACAGAACTCCCCAGCCAAACAACGGCAGCCCGATGAAGCCCATAAAGAGCAGCGTGGCTCCAATCGAATCGAGCAGCCCCACCTTGCCGCCGGGATGTGCCGGCACATGGACGAAGACTTTGCGACCCATCCAGAACGCGATCGTTGCCAGAAACATCAGGATGCCGGGGATGGCGAATGCGACGCTGGTGGCGTACTCCGGATGGTCTCGCAGAATCCAGATCTTGTCCGGGCTGGAACGAATGAATGGAATCATCAACGTCGCAAAGAACGACCCGAAGTTGATGATGAAGTAGAACGCCTGGAAGACTCTGCCAACGAGATTCCAGTTTCCTTTTCCAAACTGATCACCAACGTGAGCCGACACGCACGGCTTGATGCCGCCAGATCCGATCGCGATCAACCCCAGCCCGATCGCCATGCCGCCGATGGAGTTTTCGCCGATAGACAGCACCAGATGTCCCAGGCAGTAAACCAGCGACAGCCAGAGAATTGTGTGATATTTGCCCAGCAGCCGGTCGGCGATAATGGCACCGATCATCGGAAAGGCATACACACCCGCGACGAACAAATGGACCATCTCCTGAGCATTTTCTTCGCCCAGTTGCTCATACATGCCCCCGGCGACGAACAGCGTCGTCAGGTGAACCTGCAGAATCGACTTCATTCCGTAGAAGCTGAAGCGTTCGCAGCCTTCGTTCCCGATGATGTATTTGACGCCTTTGGGCCAGCCGGTTTCGTTCGGATCGGGAGCGGTCAGATATTTCGCCATGAATGTCGTTCCGTCGAGCTAAGAATCTTTGCAGAGAGATATCCGCGCACCTTGCGCACATCATTCGGTGAGGTCTGAAGGGGCTATTTGGTTGTGACAGACCAGCCACGCCGGGATTCACGGAGTGGAGTAGAGAATCAAAACAGAGCCGGTATCCTGGCGAAACATGGCCGGCACCGCGAGTTCGGACAGTGTCTAAGCATTTTCGTCATTCCCGCGCAGGCGGGAAACCAGCAACGACAACAAACGTGTACGACGTTTGGCTGGATACCCGCCTGCGCGGGCATGACGAACTGCGGGTACGTTCGCTCGTCAGAATCGTCCCGGTTCGCAATCATGCCCGACTGGAAACCTGCGAATTCAAGTTAAGCACTGAAGGATCGACCATGGCCGCGACTCAGGAACTCTACTCAGAACTAATCGAACGCCTGACTAAAACATCGCTGCTGGGGACGTGCTCGGCCGTTCTGGGTTGGGACGAGCAGGTCAATCTGCCTCCGGCCGGCGGCGAGCATCGAGCGGAACAACTAGCCTTATTGGCCGGAATGACGCACGAGCAAGCGATCCATCCGCGCATCGGCGAGCTGCTGTCAGAACTGGAAGCCGCCGACGATCTGGGTGATGAAGGTTCAACCGCAGAGATCAATGTCAAACACGCTCGACGATCCTATGACCGCGACACGAAGCTGCCGCAACAACTTGTCGAAGAGCTGTCACGAGTGACAACGCTTTCTCAGCAGGCATGGGTCGAAGCTCGAAAGAATTCGGATTACTCGGCGTTCGAACCATGGCTTACCAAAACGCTCGGGCTGAAACGCGAGGAAGCTGAAGCCATCGGGTACGGAGACGGTCAACCGTACGACGCCCTGCTTGACGACTACGAACCCGGAGCAACGGCGGCGAGTATTCAGGCAGCCTTTGATCCATTGCGAGACGAACTGGTTCCGCTGGTCGCGGCGATTCGAGAATCCGGCCGACAGCCGGACACCACCATCATCACTCGATTCTACCCGGTCGATGCTCAACGTCAGATAGGCATCGAAGCCGCGACGGCCATCGGGTTCTGTTTCGACTCCGGGCGGTTGGACATTGCCACTCACCCATTCTGCAGCGGTTTCGGTCCTGGCGACTGCCGACTGACGACGCGCTACGACGAGCACCATTTTCCTGGAGCGTTCTTCGGGACTCTGCACGAAGCCGGACACGGAATCTACGAGCAGGGGCTGGACAAACAAGCGTTCGGCACTGCCATGGGCGGAACGGTTTCGCTGGGCATTCACGAATCGCAATCGCGCATGTGGGAAAACCTCGTCGGTCGCAGCCCGGCGTTCTGGCAGCACTTCTTCCCGAAAGCTCAAGCCACGTTTCCCGAAGCACTGTCGAATGTCACGCAGGACGAGTTCCATTGGGCCGTCAACGACGTCCGACCATCCTTCATCCGAGTCGAAGCGGATGAGGTCACCTACAACCTGCACATCATGCTGCGTTTCGAACTCGAGCAGGCGATGCTTTCCGGCGATCTGCAACCTGCCGAATTGCCCGGAGTCTGGAACGAAACCTTCACACGCTACTTCGGCATCACGCCGGACGATGATTCAAACGGCTGCCTGCAGGACATCCACTGGAGCGCCGGTTTACTCGGCTACTTCCCGACGTACGCGCTCGGCAACATGTACGCGGCGCAGTTCTTCGACACGGCTGACGAAGAACTCGGCGGCCTGCACGACCAGTTTGCTCGCGGAGAATTCCAGCCACTCAAGAAATGGCTCAACGAAAAGATTCATCAACCCGGCAAGAGGTACTCAGCCAGCGAACTGGTCGAACACGTAACGGGCAAGCCGCTGTCTCACGAGCCGCTGATGAAGCATCTCAAGAATCGCTTCGGAGCCCTTTACGGCTTGAGTTGAGTGATTCTGAGCTAAACGTCTAACTCAGCCGGGCTCAAATTTTGGCCGTAGGCTGTGACAAGCGGGCAGAATTGGAATCGTGGTGTGCCGGCGCGGAGATTTGCGAACAATCCTGGCGTTGACAAACTCCGACGATTGCCCGCGCGGGCACACCAGCTTTGGAATTCGCCCCGCTTGTCACACCCTACAAAAACTCACAACGGCTAACGGTCAGCGAAGATATCGTCCGGCCCGTCACGGTCAGCTCAACCACGAGGCGCCGGGGCTTCTGGCAGAACGTCCTCGTCCACCGTCGGGTCAAGCAATCAGTTCGTTGATGACTTTGCCGCCGAACTGGCTGAGCTGTTTGAAGCGACCAGCGTGGTAATAAGTGAGACGGTTGTCGTCGAGACCAAGCAGATGCAGCAGCGTGACGTGGACGTCGCGGATGTGATGCACGCATTCGACGGCCTCGCCGCCGACTTCGTCCGTGGCTCCGATCGTGTGTCCGGCTTCGGTACCGCCACCGGCAAACCACATGGCCATCGCCTTGGCGTTGTGATCTCGACCGTACGACTTCCCGCCGCCGCGGAGACCGTTGTCCGGAGTGCGGCCGAACTCGCCGCAAAAGACAACCAGCGTATCTTTGAGCAGGCCTCGTTCTTTGAGATCTTTGAGTAGCGCCGCGATCGGTCGATCGACGGACCGGATCAGCGAACCGTGAGCACGCTGAATGTAATCGTGACTGTCCCAGTTTCCGGCGTAGGCCTGGACGAAGCGGACACCCTTCTCGACAAGACGTCGAGCGAGCAGGCACTTGCGTCCGAACGAGTCGGTTTTCGAATCGCCGATGCCGTACATGTCGAGCGTTTCTTTCGTCTCGCCGTCGAGGTCCATGACGCCGGGCACTTCGGTCTGCATGCGGTAGGCCAATTCGTACGAACTCATCCGCGCTGCCAGATCGCTGCGCCCCGGACGCTGTCCGAGATGTTTGCCGTTCAGCTTGGCCAGCAGATCGAGATTGCTGCGCTGGCGTTCGGGTGTGACTCCGGGTGGCGGATTCAGATCGAGGATCGGGCTGCCTTCAGGACGCAGCGGCGTGCCTTGAAACTGAGCCGGCAGAAAACCATTCGACCAGTTAGCCGCTCCGCCCTGCGGGTAGCTTGAACGCGGCAGCACGACAAAGCCTGGCAGATTCTGATTGTCGGTGCCCAGTCCGTAATTCACCCAGGCACCGACTCCCGGATCGCCACCAAACCGATTACCCGTGTTGACGTGGTAGCACGCGGTTGGATGATTGACCGACTCGACCTGAGCACCGCGATAAAAACAAATGTCGTCGACTCGTTCTTTGAGATGCTCCCACTCAGTGCAGATGTCCGCGCCGCTTTCTCCGGCCTTAGTAAACTCAAACGGACTCTTCACGAAATAGCGCTTGCCGGATGACATCGCACTTTCCTGCTCACCCCACCGCGAGAATTCCTGCAGGTGCCGTTTCGTCAGTTCAATTTTTGGATCGAACGTGTCCAGGTGAGATGGTCCTCCTTCCATAAAGAGGAAGATACATCGTTTTGCTTTGACCGGCAGATGAGGCTTTCCGACCGCTGACGGCTCGTCCGCGGCCAGCATCGACGAGAACGCGACCGAGCCAAGACCGGCTCCCAGCCCGTAAAGAAAGTCTCGACGGCAGGGCACAGCTGTGTTTGCAGAATGAGTATTCATGATCAATCGATGTAAGCAAATTCGTTCAGGTTAAAGATCACCAGGCAGACGTGTGCGAGGCCGCGCGTGCGAGCGTCCGCTTGAGCAGTCTGCAGATCCGGAACGTAGTTTTCGTAAGCGGGCATGAATTCGAAGAAGTCGTAAGGCTCGCCGGTTTTCTCAGCCATCACCGTTCGTTTGGTGGTGCTCGAAATCTTCTTCAGCTCGTACTGCTTGCTGGTCTCGTCTTTCGTGGCCTGAGTCCAGTGTGCAAGGCACGCTTTTAGTTCGTCGCCGGTTGGACCTCGCCCCAAAGCTAACTCGAAGGCTCGCTTGACGAGAGTCGCATCGTCACCGTCTTCCTTTGTTAAACTCGCGGCCAACGCGATCGATCGATCCTGAACTTCTTCAGCGTTGAACAAAGTCAGCGCCTGCGGAGCGACAGTCGATGTCTCTCGAAGCTCGCACGACTTGTCCGGTCCGGGCTGGTTGAAGGCTTCAAGAAACGGATCACGCAACCCGCGAATTTTCTCGGCGTAAACGCTGCGACGATTTCGCTGCTCAGGAAGAGGATCGGGTTCATAGACGGAAGCCGTCCCGCCCATGATCTGCCGCGGCTGCATAGCGACTTCAAGATTGATGTCCGGCCGGCAGGGGATGCCGCCTACCTGACGATTCAGTTCGCCGCTGACCGCCAGCATGGCATCGCGAAGTTCTTCCGCCGTCAGACGTCGAGGCAGGTATGTCGCATAGAAGTCTCGCTTCGGATCTTTCTCATCGAGCGATTCGCGATTCGGGTGTCGAGAACTTCGACGATAAGTGGCGGAAGTCAGAATCAGCTCGTTCAGTTTCTTGATTGACCAGTCGTTGTCCATGAACCATTGCGAAAGGTAATCCAGCAATGCGGGATGCGTGGGCAGCTTTCCAGTCGCTCCGAAATTGTTCGGATTGCCAGCCAGGCCTTTGCCGAAATGCCACGCCCAGACTCGGTTAACCATGACTCTTGCGGTCAACGGGTTTCGCTTGTCGACAATCCACTCGGCCAGAGCGAGACGTCGTTTGCCGCGGCCATTTGGAAAGGTCGCGGAAGTCATCCCGCCGAGTTTCTCAGCAGCGCTGATCGCTCCGGGCTTAACCGAGTCGCCGCGCGTGTAAGCGTCTCCGCCGGTCAGGATGGTGTCTTCTTCGAGGAATCCTTTGCCCCACGCATCGCCTGGCATTTCGATTCTGCTGCCGACGTTCTTTCGTTCAATGGTGTTGCCCGTGTGGACGCCGAACGCGATCGGCCGAGTCTTGTCGTACTCCCAGGTGTGCCGGGAAATGTTCTTGCTCATGCGGGCCAGCGATGCCTCGTCGCCAGGATCGAGACCGTTGTCACCGACTTTGGCGTCACCCGATTCTTTTTTTCGAGCCTTGTTCACTCGAGCGTTGAGTTCTTTTCGCTCATTCTCATACGCGGCAAGTTTCGCGTGAGTCCACTCAGTTGCCGGTTTGAAGCCTGTCAGGTTTTCGTTTTTGGTAAAAGGAGCGTCTCGCTCGACAAACTGAGTCGTCGAGAAAACGGCCATCATGCTGTAGTAGTCTCGGGTCGGGATCGGGTCGAACTTGTGGTCGTGACACTTCGCGCATTGCAAAGGGTGCCCCAGAAACGCCTGTCCGACCGAATCCGTCACGTCGTCCAGCCATTGCTGACGTGTGACCCGGAAAACGCTCATCCCCGTCTGCTCCCAGGGCCCCATCCGCAGAAAACCGGTGGCAACAAGTAAGTCAGAATCCGAAGCGTCGATCTCGTCACCGGCGATCTGTTCACGGACGAATTCGTCGTACGGGTTGTCGTTGTTGAATGCTCGGACAACGTAGTCGCGATATCGCCAGGCGTTGGGCCGCGAGTAGTCGTTGGCAAATCCCGCCGAGTCAGCGTACCGCGCGACGTCCAGCCACTGCCGTCCGAAATGCTCGCCGTAGTGCGGTGTTGCCATCAGCCGTTTCGAGTAATCAAGCACGGCAGCGCCGATGTCTTTCTTCGCAGCCGTCTCGAAACTCGCTGCATCGATCGGTCGCGGCGGTAACCCCGTGATTCCGAAACTGAGTCGTCGAGCAAGTTCGCGGGGATTCGCAGCCGGTGCTGCGTTCAGACCAGATTCTTTCAGCTTCCGATTGATGAACCAGTCGATCGGATGAGCTGACTTCGGCACATCCTCAACATTCAGAGGCTGGTAAGCCCAAAGATGCTCGGGCTTGTAACGACGGTTCGTCCAGTCGTCACCCAGCCCTCCGGACGTTTCAACAATGACACCTTCAGCATACTTGTTTTGAATTTCCGCGACGCGAGCCTCGCCCGGCCACGGAGCACCCTCGTCAATCCAGTCGCGAATCCACCACTGCTGCTCCTGAGTGAGCCGCTCGGCTTCCTTCGGCGGCATCTCGTAGCCTTCTTCCGAGCGGGTTGTCGCGACGTAAAGAAAACTCTGCTCACCTTTGCCTGGGATGACGACCTCGTCTTCGAAACTTTCTCCGCCTTTCAGCATGGCGTCGCGCGTCCGTATGTCGAAACCGCCAGCGATTTCTTCGGGATCGTCACCGTGGCAGGCGATGCACTTTTCGGCGAACAGCAGTTTCACCTTTAGAGCGAACAGCTTCTCGCCTTTGGAAGGTTCAGCAGCGTGCGCGACAACTGAAATGTTTATCGCCGCAGTAAGCACGCTTAGCAGCAGAATTCTGGAAATCATGTTCGTGATCATGCTGAAACTTTAACGCAGAGGTCGCCGAGGTGAAAAACGCAGAGGCGAAGGAGTCATGACCCAGCCGACAAGTCCTGACGCAAAGTCGCGAAGACGCAGAGGTTCGCAAAGTAACATCATCAAGAACCACGGATTACACAGATAAAGACGGATACTGTTTTGAGACATCCATCGTCATCCGTGAAAATCCTTGTCCATCCGTGGCTAATAAATGATTGTGGTTGAGTTCCGAAATCCCGAAAACGCTGCCCACTCTGACGCTTGCTACTGCGATCCTTGTTTCGACTTTTCGATAAGGAAATCGACTAACTCCTGACACGTGAAGAAGCCGGGCCAGAAGCTGTGTCCCTGACCTTCAGACTTGATGACGTGAATCAGGTCGGAGGCGTCGTTGTCTGCATAAACCTCCTCAAGCGCTGCCGAGTTCGCGGCCAGTGGCACGACCTTGTCATCCGTTCCGTGAATGATGAAGACCGGGATCTTTGCTTTGGCCAGCGTACTCGCTCGTTTGATTGGATTCAGTTTGTCCTGTTGAGCGAGCAACTCTTCTGCGCTGAGCCCGTACGCTGCCGCGGCGCGATTTACTCCGGGATAGGTTGTGAAATCGTAGACCGGATAGATCCCGCCGATGCCGGAGACCCGGTCGGGATGTGCAATGGCCCAGCTGCTCACCCACAATCCGCCGCGGCTGCGACCGAGCATTGCCGGCTTCTTCGAGAATCCTTGCTTCACCATTTCCTGGTACAGAGCTTCGAAGTGGGGGAACGCGTGCGGGCTGCCGTACGCTTCTCCGACATCGATTCCTGCGATCGCGATTCCGGCGTCGAGGAACTGCTGGTGCATCCAGCTTTCCGCCTGGTCGGGATACGGAGCGAGTGTCGGTCCGTAGAAGATCCAGGGCTTCCCGCCAGCGCCTTCGAACGCTTTCTTCGGCGACATCAAAAACGCATGCCGACCGTTCAGCAGAAACGATCTTCCGCCGAGTAACACCTGCCGACGTTTCGGTTTGGCCGCTGCCTGCGCCGTCTTCATGACGGGCGGCCGGTTGTTTGAAACGTCGACCTTCTTACGAATGTTCGGCGGCAAGTCGCGCGAGGCAAGTTCGGTGAACTCCGCCAACTGCCGATCCCATTCCGCGACAAGTTCGTTCAGCCGATCGCCCTCAGAAATCGCCAGGTCGGTTGACTCATCGCGATCGTTAGCGACGTTGTACAGCTCCCACGGTTCGCTATTCGGAGCGACGGCTTTCCAGTCGCCAACGCGGATCGCTTTGTGGCCGTCGTGAAACCACCACAAAGATTCGTGTTTGACCGATTGATCTTTCGCGAAAGCCGGGACGAGACTTTTTCCGGGTGCGGGCGGTGCTTCTTCGAGAGTCTTTGCTCCGGCAAGTTCCAGCACGGTCGGCACGACATCGATGACGTGCCCGACGTTGCGTCGGAACTCTCCTCGAGCCGCAATGCCCTTTGGCCAGGACATCAGAAACGGCGTTGACGTGCCGCCCTCGTGAGTCCACGTCTTGTGCCGTCGAAATGGCGTGTTGCAGGTCGTCGACCAGCCCGGTCCGAGACACAGGTACGTTCCGGCGGAACCCGGCGACAGCTTCGGATCATGCCCGTCGTCGCGGACCATGATTTCGGCACTGGCTCCGTTGTCAGAGAGAAAGACGACGAGCGTGTTTTCCCACTGGCCCATCTTCCTGATCTGATCAAAGACGCGGCCGATTTCGATATCCATGCGATGAATCATCGCCGCGTGAATGGCCATCTTCGTTGCCTGAAACTGTTTCTGCTCGTCAGTGAGACTGTTCCAGGGAAGCGGCTTGTTGACCTCACCGTTGCCGAGGATTTCGAATGCGTTCGGAAAGTGGTACGGCGGCCCGAGGTCACGTTCGACTCGCGACAGCTCTTTTGCATCGGCCGCGTCGAGCAGTCCCATCTTTCGCATCCGCTGCCAGCGTTTCAGACGGATCGAGTCCCAGCCTTCGGTGTACGTGTCTTTGTAAACGGCGATGTCTTCCGGCAGTGCGTGGAGCGGGAAGTGCGGCGCGGCGAATGCCAGGTAATGAAAGAACGGGGCGTCCGCGTGTTGCTCGGCGTGTTCGGTCAGAACTTCGATCGCGTGATCGGCCAGCGCCGTCGTTGCGTAAAAGTCCGTTCCTTTTTCGACCGGCGGCAGCGCGACGTCGTCCTTCCAATGCCGGTTCGGATTAAAAAAGCGACCCTGATCCCTCAGCAGGTAGGAATGATCAAACCCGTTCTCAACCGGCATGCCATCGATGTGCCACTTGCCGGTGTGGTAGGAGCGGTAGCCAGCAGGTTTCAAAAGTTCCGGCGCAAGCACCGCCCAGTCCGGACGCCGCCCTCGATTGCCGCCGCCCGACGGAATGCCCGGCAGCGAGTCTCGACGAATCTGCTGAGCGTAATAGCCGGTCAGCAAAGCTCCGCGAGTCGGCCAGCACCTGGCGGTGTTGTAAAAGCGGGTAAACCGCAATCCGTTCTGAGCGACTGAGTCGAGATTTGGCGTCGCAATCTCTCCGCCGTAACAGCCCAGGTCTGAGAAACCAAGATCGTCGGCCATTATCAACACGATATTGGGACGCTTGCCAGTCGAACTGACTGAAGTCGTGGCGTGCTGGTCGGTCAGGCCACGTCGACATGGCAATAATGCGCACGTCGTTGACATAATCACCATGGCCACCCGCCACGGTCTATAGCGTTCACGCATCATCGGATTCTCATTTGGTTGAGGGATTATGAACTCCGGCAGACTACTTGTCCGCTCAAGAGGGGACTGTCAAAGCCCCTGCGGTCACTCTTCCGGGTGGACCGTCATACCCTAAATCCCACCCCCCGAAATTATATTGGGTCATCACTCCGATTTCTCTACCGCGTGCAGCACCTTGCCAGTGTCGTCGCGGAACTCGATGCGAAGCGTCCCGTCGTTTCTGCTTAGTAAATGGAGGAAGCCGCCGGTGGGTTCGGGGTATTTGAAGGGTTGTTTGATACGGGCGTCAGGATCGGTGCTGCCGGGATCGCCCGGGGCGTGGCCGAGGATCGAGTTCTCGTCGTTCAAGGCGCCGCAACCGAATTCCTCAACGCCGCTGGGATGGATGCTGTGGAACTGCCAGTGGCGGTCGCCGCAGACGGGCCACTTCTCCACGCAGCCGGATTTTGTCACTGACGGGCTCGCCGGCGCGGACATCTTCCTCGGTAAAAGTCGCCATCAGCACTTCGCCGAGGGGAGTGCGCTGGTGATCGTAGATGATGTGAATTCTGCCATCTTTGGCCTGCACGCCGTCGGGGTAGGTGACGTCCTCACGTTCGTCGATCATTAAGCCTCCACTCCAGGTCTTGCCGTCATCATCCGACACGTAGGCCGTGAGTTGCTGGCGTCCGACGCGCTTGTCGAGCGGGCCATGTTTTACCAGTAGAAGACTGCCTGACATCAGACGGCGAAGGAAAAAGCGTGATGTGCAATGCTTGATTGCGCTGCGTTGCACGGGGGCC
>JBLFXD010000117.1:0-11584 GCA_047611045.1 Planctomycetaceae bacterium
TTGGCTGCCTTGCCTGGCATGAGAGACCTCCCTGTCTCAGTTGAGAAACTGTAAACTCTGGGAAGTCTGCCACAAAACCCCGATTCCAAGCCACACCGATTGGCGGATCGACATCTAGTGTGGTAAGGCATGACGTCATGCGCGACCGGATCCGGCCACTCGGCGGGGGATGCGTGCTTTTCTGGAAGGAACAATTGAGACGCCGTAAGAGCAGCCAGAATGGCGAGGGCTGAACGATAACGAATGGCTCGGTACTCGCTTCGAGCTGGTTGGAATTTAGTCATCCCCGCGCAGGCGGGAACCAGCATTTATTTGTGGAGAACTGGGTTCCCGCCTGCGCGGGAATGACCGTTACGGAAGAAGTACTTCGTTTCCGAATAGAGACTCAGCTCGCGGCGTCGCGGGCTTCTTCGAGCATTTTGATCCACGGGCCGATGTACTGGCCGTTGTCGTGGAAGGTTCGGCCGCTGACCATGTTTCCGTCGATGACGCAGGCTTCGTTGACGAATGTGCCTCCGCAGATTTCAAGGTCGAACTTGCACTTTGGAACCGTCGCCATTTTGCGTCCTTGGACGCAGTCGGCGGCGGCGGGGATCTCGACGCCGTGGCAGACGCTGGCGACGGGCATGTTCTCGGCGAAGAAATACTTTGTGACGCGCATCAGGTCTTCGTCGTACCGGATGTACTCGGGGGCTCGTCCGCCGGAGAAAAAGATGCCGGCGTATTCTTCTTCCTTGATATCGGCGAAGGCGATGTCGGCGTCGATCGTGTAGCCCTCCCACTCTTTGGTGATCGTCCAGCCGGGTTTGACCTCGTGCAGAACCATCTGGTACTTGCGTTTCTCGGGAGCGGCCACGACAGGCTGGAAGCCGGCCTCGATCAGTCGGTAGTACGGGTACATCGTGTCGAGCGTTTCGGTGGCGTCGCCGACGATGATGAGAACTTTATTGCTGGGCATCGGATGGCTTTCTTAAAGATCGCTGAGGTTCAAGCTGATGTTCAAATAGTGCTGAGACATTTCGTGATGTATTCGCGTGAGCGGTTGATTTCGACGGTGACTTCGGCGGTTGTTTCAAGGATTGGAATTCCGCGCGGGACGGGGTGCATGAAGATTTCCGTCCAGCCTTCGTAGTTGGTGTCCTGCAAAGCGGCGAAGAGCGGCACGAAGTCCAAGTCGCCTCGGCCGGGCATCTGCAGCAGTTCTTGTTCCTTCGGAAGTTTGACGTGGCAACCCATGCCGTGCTGCCACGCGTAGAACATCGCGATGCTGCTGCCGAGCGTGCGGATTAAATCCGACTGAACTTTCTCGTCCTGCTCAAGGTGGTAAGGAGCGAAGGCGATGCCGAGGTTTTTCGACGTGCTAAGTTCCGCCAGCCATTTCAGCGAATCCGGTGAGTCGATCAGGTTGTTGCCGTGATTCTCGATGGCGATGGTGACGCCGGTTTCTTCCGCAACGGCCAGATGCGGCTTCAGCTTCTCGATGAACGCGCCAACTGCTGATTTCAGTTCCTTGCCCTTGAGGTTCTTTGGGCCGGAACCGCCGCAAACGATGGTCTTACAACCGAGCCGCCCGGCCAGACGCATCTCATTCTGCAGACCGAACGGGCCGAGCTTGTACTGAGTAATACAGCCCAGCGTGACGTCGTGCTTCTTGAGCAGAGCCGCGAATTTCTCCTCGCCCATTTCGTCGAGCTGCTCTCGTTGATTGCCATGCACTTTCGGCCAGATGTCGAGAGCGGTTGCTCCGACCTTTGCAACTTCAGGGACGATCTCGTCCACGGCCGTGTAACCGTACATGCACGAGCCGAGGATGTACTTTGGTTTGAGTTTCGGCGCGGCCATCGCGAACTTCGGAACTGCAATTGCAGCTGCAGTCGCAACTGATGCCGTGAGGAAATCGCGCCGATCGATTGTTTGTTTGCTGTGTAGCACGGGGCATTCCTTGTTTCGTATGAGTGTGTGCCACTGGCTATGCCAGTGCGAAAAATTGTTTGGTGTCGGAACAGTGGTAACACTGGCAAAGCCAGTGGCACACAGAGAATCTATTTGTTTCTTAGCTTCTCGCCGCCGTCCAGGAACGGCACACCCAGATGCATTAACTCGTCCGAGTTCTGCGCGTAAATCGGTTCGGGAGAATACTGGGTCACGTACGCTCGCCGCATCTTATCGGTGGTGTTGGCTCCACTTCGATGGAAGGTCAGCGAGCTGAAGACGACCAGACTGCCGGCGGGCACGACAGCGGGGATGCCGGGTTCTTTGCCGAAGTAGCCGGTTTTGTCACCCGTTTCCGGATCACGAACGTGCTCGACCAGAGTCTTCACTCCGATGGTCGAAAACGGCATGACGAAGGCCGTGCCATTTCCCAGCGTCATGTCGTCGACAGCGGCCCAGACTGTCACGTACGGTCGGTGAGCAAACCCGAGATAACCACTGTCCTGGTGCCACGAAAACGAAATACCCTGCTCGGCGGCTTTGGCGACGTATTGGTCGTAGAAGAGGAAGGCGTCGCTGCCGATCGTGGCTCGGCAGACTTCCGCCATCAGATCGCTGAAGACATATTCGGAAAGCTGCGGAGCCTGCTCGTACTTTTTGGCGATGTGGTATCGCTTGCCGCGATGGCTGATGTGAATGTGGTCCGTGCCGAGCCGGTCCATCTCCTGGTGCATCAGATTGATCAGGTGATCGCACGAGTCTCGCAGAATCTGGAGGTGCTCAGCCGGGATCACGCTTTCGAGAATGAAATAGCCCTCGTCAACGTATTGTTGCTTTTGCTGATCGGTGATCATTATGGACTCAAACTCTCAGGATTTAAAATCGCAGAGGACGCAGAGGTTAAGTGGTAGGGCCGGTTCCTACCGGCCGAGTTTGAATAGTTGGCATTGCTTCTGATGCCCCGTGGGAACCGGCCCTACGATCTCTCGTCAGGCGACTTCGAAGCCTTTTCGTTGTTCGCGACTAAGAAGTTTGTTGGCGGCGGCATCGCCGGGGAAGGTTTCGGTTTTCGGGTCCCACAAAACGGGGTGGCCGACTTTCATGGCGATGTTGCCAAGGTGGCAGGTCGAGACGCTGCGGTGCTGGCTTTCGACGCTTGAAACCGGCGTCTTGCGAGCCTGCACGCAGTCGAAGAAGTTGCCCATGTGGTTAACGATGGCGTCGAGTTTTCCCATCCGTTCCGGGCGATCGAGATTGTCGAAGTCGTAGGCGGTGAAGTCTTCTCGGCGGAGCGGGTTCTTCGAAAGATCTTCGACAGGCTTACCGGAGATCGTCCCTCGGTTGACGAAGATTCTGCCCGTTGTACCGGTGAATAGAATCCCGTTCCGGCCAGTGTCGAGAACCTTCATCGTGACGCCGTTGGCGTATCGGTAATCGGTTTCGAAGTCGATCGCGACGTCGTATCCGTCAGGCGTGTCGGGGTACTTCGCCGTAGTGGCAATCTCGACGGGATACGAGTTGATCGCCCACTGAGCGATGTCCAGGTGATGCGCACCCCAATCGGTCATCTGCCCACCAGAGTAGGCGTACCACCAGCGGAATGTGTAGTGGCATCGCTCTTGGATGTAGGGCGTGTCGGGCGTCTGACCCTGCCAGAGATCCCAGTTGAGATTCGTTGGGACCGGAACTTTCGGGAACGGTCCTCCGACGAGGTTCTTTCCGAGCACGACCTCGACAGACTTCAGGTCGCCGATTCGCCCCTGATGAACCATCTCGACAGCCTGCCGGAACCGATGATCGCTGCGCTGCCAGGAGCCGACCTGTACGACTCGACCAGTTTCTTTGACGACCTCGCGGACCAGTTTGCCTTCGTCGATGGTCAGCGTCAGCGGCTTTTCGCAGTAGACATCTTTGCCGGCTCGGCAGGCGTCGATGATCATTTTCGAATGCCAGTGATCTGGCGTGCCGATCAGAACGACATCGATGTCAGGGCGTTTGATGAGGTCCTGATAGTTTTCGAAATCACGCGGCGTGCTACCGAACGCCGCTTTCGCCTGCTTGCGAACGTGGTAGTCGACATCGCAGACGGCGGTGATGTCTCCGTACATCTGAGCCTTGTGGGCGATCACCGAACCCTGATAACGCAGGCCGATCGCCCCGACTCGGAGGCGTTCGTTCGGAGACTTTGGTTTGTCTTGAGCCGCCGCCGGCCCGACAAACAATCCGGCGGCGATGGCGGCAGAGGACGACTTCAGAAAATTACGTCGTGTCGAGTCTGAGAGTGGCATGGTGAATTGCTCCCGATTGAGATCAGTCAAGTTGCAGGTTGTAAAACTGTGCGGCGGTTTCGCCGAAGATGCGGGCGTTTTCGGAATCACTCAGCGGGCCAAGAACTCCGACGAGAGCGGAATGAACCTGCTCGTAGGTTGCGGCGAGTTCGCAGACCGGCCAGTCGGAGCCGAACATTAACCGTTCCGGACCGAAGGCTTCGAGGGCTGTTTCGACGTACGGTTTCAGGTCGGATGGTTTCCAGTTGGCCCAGTCCGCTTCCGTGACCATGCCGGACAGCTTGCAGTAGACGTTGGGAAATTGTGCGGCAGCTTTGAAGTTATCGATCCAGTCGTCGAGAGCCTGATCTTTGATTCGTGGTTTGGCGAGATGGTCGATCACCATCGGAAGATCGGGCAGCTCTTTGGCGAGCGTGGCGGCGTGCTTCAGATGCTTGACGTAGAACAGCAGGTCGAACGGGACTCCGTGTTTCTGCAGAACCTTCATGCCTCGAACGATTTCCGGGCGGATAGCGAAATCGTCGTCAGGCTCGTCCTGAGTGATGTGTCGAATGCCGACGAATTTCGGATTGTCTTTGAATTCGAGCAACTGCTCTTCGCACTGCTCGCTAGCGAGGTCGACCCATCCGACGACTCCGGCGATGAAATCATTTTCTTCGGCCAGCCCCAGCACCCAGCGGGTTTCTTCGACGTTGTGTTGAGTCTGCACGAAGACGGTTCTATCGACTCCGACTTTTTCGATTCGCTCAGCGAGGTCGGCGGGCACGAAGTCGCGTTTGATCTTTGCCAGTTCTGGAGCGTCCATCCAGGAATAGTCGAACGGCTGGCTGAACTGCCAGAAATGCTGATGAGCGTCGATGATCACTTTGTTTCTTTCGGGAAGTTTTAATCGCGGACTTCGCAGAGGAGAAAAACGCAGAGGTCCGGAGAGGACTCTCCCGTTCCTCAGCGAGACCTCTCCGTCCTCTGCGATTTGTTCTTTGCTGATTTCGAAGAGAGCGGTCGCTTCTTCTCAACCGGCAGCAGCCGAATCTGGCGGTTATCGCAAGAGATGTTAGCGGTCTGGCGGCAGGAATTTCAGCTTACGGCGATCTTAGGTCTATGGCCGCGGAGACTCACGTCCGGATAATTCATCCTGTACGATGCTCGCAGCTCAATCACGCCTTCATGAGATCTCAACGATGACACTCCGATGCAACTCGCACGATCGTCGAACGAAGCTCTTTCCATTTGCCGTTGCCTTTGCGGTGTCGTTGTGTGCCGCCACGTTGCCAGCGTTCGGGCAATCGTCGGACAAGGTAGACTTCGACCGTGACATTCGCCCGATTCTGTCGAACACGTGCTACACGTGCCACGGCCCGGACGCGAATAAGCGAGTGTCCGAGTTGCGGTTCGATGTCGAAGAGAACGTGTTCGGTGACCACGACGAGCCGGTGGTTGTTCGTGGTAAGCCGGCGGAGAGCGCATTGATTGCCCGCATCACCAGTGGCGATCCGGATTACCGCATGCCGCCGGTTGATTCGAAACAGCAATTGTCGAAGGCTCAAATCGAGCTATTGACACGCTGGGTGGAGCAAGGGGCTCCTTACACGGGGCACTGGTCCTTTCAGCCGGTTGTTCGTCCGGAGTTGTCGAAAGTCGAGCGACCGGACTGGCCACGCAACGGCATCGATCATTTCGTTCTAAACCGGATGACGGAGCGAAAGCTGCTGCCGTCGGAGCGAGCTTCAAAGACGACGCTACTTCGTCGCATCACGCTGGACCTGATCGGCTTGCCGCCGACACTGGAAGAGGTCGACGCGTTTCTCGCTGATGACTCGCCTGAAGCATTCGAGAAGGTCGTTGATCGACTGCTGGCGTCGGAGCAGTTTGGTGAGCATTTCGCGACAGCGTGGCTCGATGCGGCTCGGTATGCAGACTCGAATGGTTATCAGCAGGACCGGACTCGAACGTTGTGGCCGTGGCGTGACTGGGTGATTCGAGCGTTCAACAGCAACATGCCGTTCGATCAGTTTTCAATTGAGCAGCTGGCCGGTGATCAGTTGGAGAATGCTTCGTTGGATCAGCGGGTCGCGACCGGCTTTCACCGCAATCACATGCTGAATGGCGAGGGCGGTCGGATCGCGGAAGAGTCGCGAGTTGAGTACGTCATGAATCGAGTGGAAACGACGGGCGCGGTGTGGCTCGGTCTGACGGTCGGTTGTGCCCGGTGCCATGATCATAAGTACGACCCGGTTTCGCAGCGGGAGTTTTATCAGCTCTATTCGTACTTCAATTCGATCGACGAGTCCGGTCGGGTCGACGCCGGCGGAAACGCGAACCCGGTCATGGCGGTGCCGACGAAGGAGCAAACGACGCGTCAGGCTGAACTTGGGCAGCAGCTGGCCGACCTGCAGAAAGAGTTGCGGGCCGTTACGACGGCCGAGCTTCAACTTGCGTGGGAGAAGGCAAAGCTGACCGAACTTTCGAAGGACGATAATCCGCCTGTGTGGGAGTTGCTCAAGCCGGATCGCTTTGTCTCGGAGCAGGGGCAGACGATGACGCTCCAGGCAGACGGATCGATATTGCTGACCGGCAAAAATCCAAACAACGACAACTACGAGATCGAGTTTGTGGCCGGCTCGTCCGGCATCACCGGAATTCGTATCGAGGCCGTGCCGCATCCCGAGTTCACGAAAGGCGGTTTCGCCCGCAGTGATAGTGGCAACTTTGTGTTGACCGATTTCTCGGTTGAGGCCAAGCGTTCGAAGGAGACTGAGTTTTCGCCGGTGAAGATTGCGTCGGCGAAGGCGAGCTTCGAGCAGGGCGGATTGAAGATTGAGAAATCTTTCGACGGAGATTCAAAGACCGGCTGGGCAGTTCACAACCCGTCTGACATGAAGATTCCTCGGCAGGCTGTTTACGTCTTTGAGAAGCCGATCGGCGGCAGCGAGGGGACGTCATTGATCGTGCGGATGAAGCATGAGTCACCGCACGCTTTTCACAATTTGAGTCGGTTTCGCATTCTCGTGACGACTCAGCCCGAGCCGAAACTCGACTCGTCCGATGGCGGACGCGAAGCACTGGTCAACGCACTGAAAGTTGTGCCAGCCAAACGTAACGACGCACAGAAGAAGTTGGTCGGCGATGCGTTTCGCAAAGGATCGCCGGAAGTGGTCGCCGTGCAGAAAAAGGTCGACGCGACAAAGAAGCAGCAAAGCGACGTCGACAAGCAGATTGTCCGCACGATGGTGATGCGGGAGCGGAAGGACGCTCGCGAGACGTTTGTCCTGAATCGCGGCGTGTGGGATCAACCGATCAAAGAACAGCCGATTCAACCAGGAACTCCAGAGTGCCTGCCCGGCTTGCCGCAGGACGCTCCGAAGAATCGGCTGGCTCTCGCGCAGTGGGTTGTTTCGAAGCAGAATCCGCTGACGCCGCGAGTCGTCGTGAATCGTTACTGGCAGCGATTCTTCGGCACCGGGTTGGTGACGACGACCGAGGACTTCGGTTCGCAGGGCGAGCGGCCGACGCATCCTCAATTGCTCGACTGGCTGGCGGCGGAGTTCGTCGACAGCGGCTGGAACGTCAAGCACATGCTCAAGCTCATCGTCATGTCGGCAACGTATCAGCAAAGTTCGAAGGCGACTCCCGTGATGATGGAAGCTGACTCGTCGAATCAGTGGCTCGCTCGCGGAGCACGTTTTCGACTGACGTCTCATGGGATCCGCGATCAGGCACTCATGGTCAGCGGATTGCTCGTCAGTAAACTCGGTGGCGCGCCGGTGAAACCGTATCAGCCGCTGGGAATCTGGTCGGACCTTTCACTGGGCAAGATTAAGTACGAGCAGGACCATGGCGAGAATCTTTACCGCCGGACGCTGTACACGTTCTGGCGTCGAGCGTCCGCCCCGACGATGTTGTTCGACGTGGCGACTCGTCAGGTCTGCAAAGTCCGCACCAGCCGAACCAACACCCCATTGCACGCCCTTGTCCTGATGAACGACGACACGTACGTCGAGGCGTCGCGAAAACTCGCCGAACGAGTGCTGCTCGAAGGCGGAGCGTCCGACGACGACCGCCTCGCCCACGGCTTCCGCCTGGCAACCTGCCGACCTTCAACCGTCGCCGAGCGGACCGTTCTGCTTGACGTGTTGAAGAAAGTTCGAGTCGACTACGCAGCCAACACGGAGAAGGTCGACGCGCTACTGTCCCGGGGCGAGTCACCAATCAACGACAAAGTCGACCGTTCCGAACTGGCAGCCTTTGCCGCTGTCATGAACATGGTCTTAAATCTCGACGAAGTCATCACGAAGGAGTGAGTGCTGTCGTAGGTCAGGCTTTGCCTGACGAAGTCGAATGCTTGCAGATTTCCAGAGTGCTGGATCGATAGCCAGATAATTGTCTCGCGGGAGGGCGGTTGAATGTGGCGGCGCGCGCTTGCGTTTCTGATTGATCTGATGCCGTTGATTGTGATCGCGGTCGTGCAGAATCTGCCGGGATTCCCGGACAACGGAATCGTTGCGGGGATCAGCCTGGTGATACTGGTCGCGTATTTCGCCGGTATGGACTACCTGTATGGCGGGACGGTTGGCAAAAGAATGATGGGATTACGCGTGGCGTTGCCAGCGACTCCCGACGTGGCACGTCAGTTGATGATGAGGGCGATCGTAAAGATCGCCTGTATCTTTCCGCCGATGCAAACGGCCTACGCGTTGATCGCAATCTGGCGTCGAGATGGGCGATCACTGGCGGACTTTGGGACGGGCTCAACCGTCGTCGACGCTTTGACACTTACTCCCCCGAAACCGCCGACCGTTGCGGAAAAGGTTGCTGCTTCGATTCTTGTGATCGCAGCGCCCGTCATCTTTGTATTCGTTCTCATCGTGTTTTCATTTGCGATGTTTGGAGAGCTGCAGATTCAATGATCCACTTGCCCGATTTCAATCCACAGAACGGAGTTGAGTCGGCTATCATCGGACCTGTCCAGAGGGAGCACTCCCATGCAGGCCGTACGAGCATCCGTCAAGCCACACGTCATTTCTCCGACGACCGGAGAGGTGCTCGCGTTGGAAGATGCGGTTGCCAGCTGGATCGAACGTGACGCCCGCGGAGTGATTCTCGTCAGTGGAAAATCAGGTTCAGGGCGAACGACGGCGATCAGCCATCTGGGGGCCGTGCTTCCTCGGAAGCCTCACATTCGATTTTTTGATCACGGTGAGTTGTCGCCTGACGAGATCAACGCCGAGTCGATCAGAGACCTGCTGCTGATTGCCGCGATTCATGGCGGAGGGATGTGGGATCGGCCTGGCATGCATCTGTTGGCCGATTATCGACTCGCGGAGTGGTCATTCGATGACGTCATCGAGTATCTGATGTCTCGCTGGCCACAGAGCTGTGCCAGTGTCATTTCACGATTGAAGCTGAAGGACGATCGCGCCGATGGTGAGTTCGACTCGCTGGACGGTCGCCCCGGCGTCTGGCGAGTTGCTTTGGATCGGATGGCGCAGGATGAGACTCTGGATTCACCGGTTGAGGCTGTTCTGCAGGAGATTGCCGCCGCCGCTTTTGCTCCAGAGAGGCTGGCGGCGTTGCAGGACTTGTGTCTGGATCTCGTGACGGGCAAAACGAGTTCAAAGCGGGTTCGGAAGATCGCAGAATTTGCAGGCCAGATTGCGCGCCTGACTGCTCCGCCTGATATTCGGTTGAGGCTCGCGGCTGATTCTGTCGTCGCCGCATTGCGAGGAAGCGGGCCGCCGCTGAATCTGTGTCCGCCTTTGCCAGCTCACGTCGTGCGGCAGGTGGCGAGGTTGGTCGACGATCCGAGCACTGACCGATTGAACGCGATTATTGCCGACCGAAAGGCTGACCAGTTTGACGCCTCGGCGGTCAGCATTCTGGTGGCTTTGTCGAGCGAGTGGCGGCCTGAGAAGAACGCGAAGCTGAAACTGAAACGTGCGGTGCTGGATGGTGTGCAATGGGAAGGCGTTGATTTGACTTCGACGAATCTTTTCAGGGCATCGCTGGTGAACTCAGTTCTGGCGGGGGCGGATCTAATGCTCGCGCAGATGAACTCTGCAGATCTGCATTCATCGGATCTGCGTGAGGCTAATCTGACGAGTGTCGGTGCAGGCAATGCGAATTTCGCAGAGGCCGACCTGCGAGGCGTGGTGGCTCAGAATGCGTTCTTCATGAACGCCACTTTTGAGGGAGCCAATCTGGATCTGGCAAAGCTGGACAAGGCCAGGTTCGGCGGTGCCAATCTGACACGGGTTTCGTTACGTGGTGCCGGTCTGCAGGAAGCCGACTTGAGGTCCGCTCTGGTCGACGATGCCGATTTCAGCGGTGCAGTCTTTGACGCGGCAGAATTGGATGGCGTGCCGCTGGGCAGAGCCAACATAACCGGCGCGAGCTTCTATGGAACGATGTTGCGACGCTGCGATTTGGAGTTCATCGATCCTGGCTCCGGCATGGAGTTTCGTGCGGCTCGCCTGATGGAGGCACATCTGACCGGAGCTCAGCTTCCGAATGCAAGAATGGCCAATGCTGATCTTCGGTCGACGGGGCTGGCAGATATCAATCTGGAAGGGGCGGACCTGCGAGGGGCGCTGCTGGACAACGCGACGTTTCATATGGGGTCGTCGAGAAGCGGGCTGGTCGATAGTCCCCTCGCCAGCGAAGGCACCAGAACCGGCTTCTACACCGACGAGTATGAAGAGCAGCATTACCGGGACCCTGAAGAAGTCCGCAAAGCGAATCTTCGAGGCGCTGACCTGAGAGGTGCCTCGGTGCAGAACACCGACTTCTACCTGGTCGACCTCCGCGGCGCGCGTTACGACGAGGATCAGCGAAGCCACTTCGAACGCTGCGGCGCGATTCTGGATTGAACACGATCGTAGGTCAGGCTCCGCCTGACGGAGTGCTGAAACTTCTAAGACGGGGCAGTCACACGGGGAATCGACTTCGCCAGGCAGAGCCCGACCAACCAGGCTTGTCAATATTGCTCGGGAAGACTTTCCCCACCATTGACCGTCGTCAGTGCTTTGAGGACTGCGGGATCTATATTTTGACTGAGGAAACGCGTAGAGCCGTCGGCGAAAGTGGCGTGTGCTCCGCCGGTGTGCCAGGCAGACATGATTCCGGGTGAGTCGAAATCTCCAGTTCCTTTCAGATTGATGCCGAGTGGTTCGCGGCCGATTAGTGCATCTCGAGGTTCAGTCCACACAATTTCAAGTCCGGAGGCCTCTACAAACGCGATCGTATTGGATGCTCCGTCAGAGATGCCTTGTGGAGTTCTCGGTTCGAAGTCGCTGGAGAATGTTCCAGGACCGGTCAGCATCGTGTAGTCCGTGAAAAAGCGTCCGTCACTGGATACGCCGTCAAGT
>JBLFXD010000118.1:0-11484 GCA_047611045.1 Planctomycetaceae bacterium
CGAGTCAAACGCTGGCGAGGAGGCGACATGAGGCATCGATGGTGCGTTGCCGGAATCCTGAGAGCCCAAGATGGATTCCGAAAAGTCCGAGGATACAAGGACCTTCCACAGCTCATCGAAGCCGTCGAAAGACTCGTCCTTGACAACCAGAAAAAGTCCCGTTGAGATCAATCACTCAAACCATAACCGTCACTCAATCTTCAACTAAACATCGGACATCATCCAATTTCAATCCAGCGGTCTTTGACAATCTTTATCGATTGTTAAACGTCGCTCTGACTGGTCTCCCCGAAGATCGCTTCAACAAAGAGCTCTGGTCGAAGTTTGAATCGATGCCGATCCTTACGCTTCTGATGCTGCGCGGCTCCATTACCGACAACTCAATCCGTAAAATGCCGCATTTACGGAATCTTAAGCAGTTGTACCTTCAGGATGGGCAGCTCAGTGGAAGGACGGTTGTCGACGTCGCCTCGCGGTTGCCAAAACTTAAGGAATTGAACCTTTTTCGATTACAACTCGGCGACGCTGACATCCAGCAGCTGAAATCTCTCACCTCGCTAACGACCCTGGAAATTCAAGCCAACAATGATGTCACATCGCCTGCCGTAAAGTCGCTTCATGAGGCGCTGCCGACTTGCCGAATCGTGTCAGACCACGGCACATTTGAGGCCGCTGCGACAATTGCCCGGCCGGCCGATAATTAAGTATGGATTCACAATGTGGGCAGGTGACTTGATCGTCAACGACCGCACATCAGCGACGCTGACTTCTTCATCTGAGCTTCGACCTGCTTCTTGAAGTCCTTCCCAACTTCTGATCGCCCTTCAGGCAGCGACTTGTCATTGCCAGAACTTTTCGACAGGTTCTGCCCTTTCAGTGTGTCCACAGGACGGGACATTCCGAAATCGCGTCAGAGCTCAGCGCACGAAAAAAGGCCTGTCCAAAGAGAGCGAAGTTGTCGTTGCGTGGGACGTGGTAGACGGAATCGGTTGATTCGCAGTCATCGATTCCGCCCGTTCACCCAACCTGGCCAGGTCAAGTAAGAGTCGTCAGCCTCAGAGTCCGGACACTATAAAACAAAAGAACCCTTCGAAATTCGTTTGAATTCCGAAGGGTTCTAACTTGTTCGTCCGACTGAGTACCCAAGAGAGGACTTGAACCTCCACGGGATTAAATCCCACTGGCACCTGAAGCCAGCGCGTCTGCCAATTCCGCCACTTGGGCTCGCGTTTGCGAGTGGGCAGAATAGAGACTGCCGAATGCCCGAACAAGTCGTCGGGTGGCGTTTTTTGATCGCTTGTTCGAGGCGAAAGTTCGTTTGCTCCGGATGGAATAGCTGGAGCGGATTTCGGGGCGTTGTGAATGGGCGGCGAAGACTCGGACCGGGGCGCTGAGGCGAGGTTGCGCAGCCGGGTTTCCGGGTTTGGACTCCGTCCGGCGGAGCCTGACCTACGATTGGTCAAAGACTCGGCGTTGACGTGTGCTCGTGTTCGGATGCCATTTCACCAGCGTGGTAGCTTGAGCGGACGAAAGGACCACTGGCGACCATCGTGAAGCCGAGTGCTCGGACTCGGTCACCGATCTCGTCGAATTCTTCCGGCGGGAGATAACGCTCGACAGGAAGATGCACGCCCGACGGCTGAAGGTACTGGCCGATGGTGATCATGTCGCAGCCGACGGATCGCAGATCCGCGCAGACATCCATGACCTCTTCTACTGTTTCTCCGAGGCCGAGCATGATTCCACTCTTCGTGGGCATGTCCGGGGCTTCTTCTTTGATCTGAGCCAGCAGGTCGAGCGTCCTTTGGTATTCGGCGTTCCGTCTGACTCGGTGGTACAGTCGCGGGACGGTTTCGGTGTTGTGGTTGAAGACGTCCGGTCGAGCTTCGATGACACGGCTGACCGCAGCGCGGTTGCCCATGAAGTCTGGCGTTAAGACTTCCACTTTAGCTCCGGTTCGTTCTCGAACGGCCAGCACGCAATTGTAGAAGTGGTCAGCTCCGCCATCGGCCATGTCGTCGCGGGTGACGGACGTGATGACGACGTACTTCAGCCCGAGCCGTTCGGCCGCTTCAGCGACACGTTCGGGCTCGTCGAGCTGAACGATCTCGGTCTTCCCTTTCGGGACCGAGCAGAAACCGCAGGGCCGCGTACAGACATTCCCGAGGATCATGAACGTCGCGGTCTGCTGCGACCAGCACTCGGTTCGGTTGGGACACTTGGCGCTTTCGCAAACAGTCTCCAGCTTCAAGTCCTGAATGACGCTGTCTGTGTAGTACATGCCCGGTTGGGGAAGTGGACGCTTCAGCCACTTGGGTAGTCGACGTTTCTCGCGCGGAGCGGCGGTCACCGTCTCCGCAACCGGAGCTGCGTCTGAAGATGTATCCGACACAACGGGCAATGAAAGATTGAATTCCGGACCGTCAAGCATGCTGCATCACCTTTCGCCACGTCCGCTTCAGCATCGGGTGGCCGGTGTAGGGGTTTGTTTCTTCGTAGCCGAACTGGTCGGCGATGTGTCGCATCAACGCTTCACGAACCTTCTGCATCGGAACAGGTTCCATCCGCTGCATCGATAACGACGAAATCTTAACTCGGTCGGCGGTCGACCGAACCAGACGGACTGTATCCAGAATCGGCGACACATTCATGAACAGGCCGTGATGACTGACTCCATCACGCACCGACGCTCCGATCCATGAAAACTGCCCGCAGCGACACGTCGTTCCCGGCGGCGATTGAGTCACCTGTGAGGGAACTCGACGTTCAGTTGCCGTTGCCACGATCGCATTCTGCAGCCGCGTTCGAAAGTCTGCGAAACTGCAGCCCAGTCTGTTCAGCGGAAGAATCGGATACGCAACGACCTGACCGGGAGTATGGACCAGAGTTCCGCCGCTGCGGTTCACTCGGCGAATCTCCATCAGGCGCGACGTGAAATCTCGCGTGTCCAGAGGCAGGTCGGTGATGCGTCCTTCGCGGCCGATCGTCACGACCGGCGGGTGCTCGCAAATGATCAACGCTCCCAGCCGATCCGAACGCTCAGCAATTTCAGCAACGAGCCGTTCCTGCAAAGCCATCGCCGCATCAAAATCCACGACTCCCAAAAGGTAGACCTCAAGCGCTGCCGACGATCGGCCCTGCGAAGTCCAGACATTGGTTGTGGTTAGTTCTGACATTGGGTGTTCTGTGAATCGCGGTTTCGGCGTCAACCATCGTAATTCTCCGATTCGTCGCTCGGCGAGGCAGGCACTCAGAGGCTGTGAAACAGTTGCCGTGGGGCAGGTTTTCAACCTGCCAAATCACTTTAAAACAGGCAGGTTACAAACCTGCCCCACGTTTTGTTTCACAAGCTCTCAGTGTCTGGCGCTCCGCTCCTCGCAAATGACGAGCGACATTGTACGGTCGCCGGTGTGCCCCAACAATCAGCGATTGAATTGCTGAATCGCCGCGTCCGTTAATGCCGGCAGGAATTACCAGTGAAGCGGCTTGTCCGGATCATGGTCCCACGGCTGGTCGAAGTCAGACTCCAGTTTCGGGGCGACATCCGGACCGATTCCGGCCGTCCCCAGCGAGTCGCCAGCGGGTAAGGGCGACGCTTCAAGCCCGGCCAACAGCAGAAAGTTCCGCATCAGAGCGTGGCCCATTTGGGTGAGAATGGACTCCGGATGAAACTGAACTCCGAACGTCGAGTGTTCGCGATGCTCGAACGCCATGACCAGCCCATCGTCGGTTCGAGAACTCACTGTCAGTTCGTCCGGCAACGAGTTTTCGTCGGCAACCAGTGAGTGATACCTCGTGACTCGCAACGGATCCGGAAGCCCTTCGAATAATCGCGTCGCGTCGTGTGATACCAAAGAAGTTCGACCATGAACCGGCTCCGGTCCCCGCACGATGTCTGCCCCGAAGGCCGCCGCGATCGACTGGTGGCCCAGGCAAACTCCAAGTAACGGAATTGTGCCGGAGACTTCGCGGACAAGGTCAACGCAGATGCCAGCTTCGGCGGGGGTACACGGACCGGGCGAGAGAATTATCGCGTCAGGTTTCGAGCCGATCACGTCCCCGACCGAGACCGCATCGTTTCGCACGACGTCGGCCTCAACACCCAGCTCGGTGACGTACCGGGCGAGGTTGAAAACAAAGCTGTCATAATTATCGATCAGCAGAATCATGCAGCCATCAATTTTGGAAGTGGGTTATTTCGCGATTGGCTGACACAAGCCGGAGCGTTGCAGCGCTCGCAACATCCCTTCCGCCTTGTGCAAGGTTTCTTCGTACTCAGCCGTCGGTTCTGACTGAGCAACGATGCCGCCGCCGACTCTACACTGCACCCAGCCTCGACGGCACACGAACGAACGAATGAGAATACTACTGTCGAACGTGCCGTCAAACCCGTAGTAGAACAGGCTTCCGCAGTAAGGGCCGCGGACCGTTGGTTCAAGTTCCGAGATAATCTCCACGGCTCGGACTTTGGGGGCGCCGGTTATCGATCCACCAGGAAACGACGCAGCCAGCAACGACCAGATGTCGGACTTTTGTTCGTCGTCCACTTTACCCTTTTTCAACGTCCCTCGAATTTCCGAGACCAGGTGCTGGACCGTTTCGTAAGTTTCGACAACGCAGAGTTCTGGAACGGAAATCGATCCCGGCTCACAGACTCGTGACAAATCGTTGCGAAGCAGGTCGACGATCATCACGTTCTCGGCCACGTCTTTTTCACTTTGTCGCAACTCGTCGCGTGTGAAGAGGTCGGCTTCCGGAGCAGTTCGCCGCTGCCGGGTTCCTTTAATTGGACGAGTCTCGACGACTCCGTTTTCAACTCGCAGGAACCGTTCCGGAGACGCCGAAACGATCGCCCAGTCGTCGTGAGTCAGGAAGCCGGCAAACGGTGCCGGGTTACAGTCTCTCAGCGTTGAATAAAGCTCCGTTGGCGGCACATCGCAACGAGCGAGCAGCCGTTGCGATAGGTTTGCCTGAAAGATATCGCCAGCGTGGATGTACTCGATGACCCGCTCGACGGCCGTCAGATAATCTTCTCGAGTGAAGTCAGAAGTAACTCCGTCCCAGCCATGCAGTGCGTGCTGCTTTGCCAGTTCAGACTCCGGCAGCGGATCTGCGTTTCGATGTTGAGTCTCGACCTTTCCGTCCGTATCAGCCGTTCGATCTTTATCAGACGAGCTCAGCTTAGCGACGACATCCTGGATTCTGACTGCAGCTCTGTCAGCACAGCCGGGTTGATCGACTTCGCAAGTCGAACTTTCTGCCTGATCCGCATTCTGAATGTCGATCTTTGGCAGCCCGTGCGAGATCACCCACGCTCGGTCCTGCTGATGATCCCAGGCGATCACCCAGTCGTAAATTCCAAACCAGGCATCTGGTAATTCAAACTCATCTTTGCCCGTTCGCGGAATTCGTTCCCAGCAGCCGCCAAGCTCGTACGAGAGCATGCCGGCCACTCCGCCTTGAAACGGTGGCAGATCGGGGAGTCGCTTCAACTGAAACTGGCCGTTCAGCCGAGCAACCGTCGCCCGCACGGACGCAAACGGATCGCTCGAATACTCAGCTCGCTCTACGTTGAACGTCGCAATCGGGTCAGCAGCCAGGAATGAGTATCGTCCAAGTCGCCCACGCTGCAGAGCACTGTCGAAGAGGATCAATCCATCACTTCCAGCAAACGCCTGCAACGCGCCTGCTGGTGACGGAACGATTTTCAACTCTTCAACGGCGGGAACCACTCGTGACTGCTTTCGTGCGACCGGACTTCTTCAGCAGCGTTTCGACCGATCGGTACATTGCCAGAAGTCCGCCGCCGAAGTTCTCGTTCAGGTCCGCTCGACGGACCCGACTCCAGTCTTCGGGTTTGCGAATCTTCAGCTTCTTTTCCAACCAGTCGAGATACCGCTCTCGATTTGCCTTTTTCTTCCAGAAGCCAGCCGGAACGCGAGCGAACTTCCATTCGAGCCAGTTGTGATTCGAAAAGCAGTCCATCGCGGCGGCCAGCGGCGAGCCATTGTAGTGCTTCATCAACTGGTTGCCGAAGTTCTGCTCAAAATCTTTACGAGCGACTCCGTACCAGTCGTCCGGCTTTTTACCGCCCAGCCGTTTGCCCAGCCACTTCATGTATCGCAGCCGGTTGGCCGGAGCTTCCCAGAAGCCTTTCGGAGTCTTTCCAAACTGCCACTCGTTCCAGTTTCGTTTCGGCAGATACGCCTTCACGGCCTCGGAGATTGTGCTGTCGTAATGGAGAAGGAACGCTCCGCCTTTGTGGCTACGAAAGTCCCGGTTGGTAATGCCGTACCAATCGTCGGGCTCGTTAATGCCGCACTGATCGGCGAGCCACTTCATGTAGCGACGATGGTTCTTGCGATCGGCCCAGAATGATCGAGGGCACGACACGAACAACCATTCGTGCCAGCTTTGATCAGCAAACGTCTCCATCACCGCCGTGACGGCCGAACTTCCCCAGCAATGCAGGAGCGCACCGCTGCCTCGATTCTTCTTGAAGTCGCTTGTTCTGATCCGGTAGTAGTCTTCGAGCTTTCGATAACCGAGCCGCTGCCCCAGCCAGATCAGGTACAGCCGCTGATTGTCAGGAGACAACCAGTAGCCCGTCGGAACCGGACCTTCCAGCCAGACGGCTTCTCGATCGGAAACTTTTCTGGCGAGTGGATTACCGGATCGCTTTCCCGCGCCGTTCGCTGCCCTCGTTCGTTTCTTTGACATGTTTTGCCCGCATGTTTTTGCCCGCTGAAATCGCAACTACTCGATATCTGTTTCTCCAGAGTCCTTGCAGTTACCTTGCCGCCGCTCGTCGCCGTTCGGCCTGATCCGTCAGATGTGTCGAATTGACTGAATAGCCCAAGCAGGCATGATAGGAGTGCCCACTGACACCGTAAAGAAGCGAAACGAAGCGTAAAAACCTTAAGATTGAATTCGACCATTAACTCCGTCATAACCGGATCGGGGTACAACTGATCTTCTCTCAACCGGTTTTGTCATCTCGCCCCGATTAAGTCGACTGACTTCTCGAAGCTCACTGCTTACGACCAACGCCCACGGAAAAACTTCGCATGGCCACACTGCCCTCCGCATTAGAAGAACGACTGACAAACCTCGCGATCGCGCTAATCGATCAGAAACTCGCACGTGCGATCGTCCCCGCACAGCATCCGTCGACCGGATTCTGGTTCGGAGGCGGCAACACGATTGAAGACTCCAACGGCGACCTTCACGTTGTCGGCCGATACCGGAATCACGGAGACTCTCGCACCGGAGTCGCGGCTGGCCAGCGAGGCCTGGAGCTGGCCATCTTCACCTCGACCGACGGCGGAGCGAACTGGGAGAAGTCCGTCAGCTTCTCAAAGCCAGACCTCAACTTCGGCGATCGAACCGTTCTCTCCATCGAAGGCAGCGCGTTACGTCGCACGGAAAACGGTTACGAACTTTACGTCTCGACCGAGAAAGACGGCATCGGTTATCCCGATGGCTACGACGGTTACCTCAAACCCGGAACCGGCGTCTGGACAATCGAACGACTGGCCGCTGCATCGCTCGAAGGCCTGAAACAGGCACCACTCCAAACTGTCGCCGAGTGTTCCGACTTAAGGTGGCTGCACACCAAAGACCCGTTTCTGTACGAACAAACGGGCGGGGATCTGAACCTGCTGTTCTGCAGTCATCCATTCAGCTGGTCGAGCTCGAACACCGGCTACCGATCCGAGACCACTGTTTCGGCAAACGATATCGATACACAGCCGCAGTTCGGAGAAACCGAGTACGACTTCTTCCCGCGAGGAACCACATGGGACGTCGCCATGACGCGCGGAACCTGCGTGATAGATGTGCCGAAAGTTGGAGTATTCGCCGACGTCGACGCCAGCCTGTTCTTTTACGACGGTGGAGAATCGCTGCGGGATTTGGACGAGCACTCAACAGCCGTCAAACGTCCGCGAGGTTACTCGTGCGAAGAACTGGGCGGCGTCGCTTACCTTCAAAACGGCAGCTTTGACCACATCGAACGACTGTCGAAGTTTCTCCCACAATTCGTCAGTCCCTACGGAACCGGCTGCAGCCGATACGTCGATGTCGTCTCAACAAAAACCGGTCTGATCGCGACGTGGCAGCAGTCTCAGGATGACCTGTCGCAGCCACTCGTCATGAACGTGCTGACGCATCAGGAAGTCGCAGACATTCTGAGTTAGCAGCCGAGCGATCCTTAATCGTCCGTCCCGGAATTCTCAGCATCGTTCTCGCCCGCAGCCGGCGTTGCATCGGTCGCTGACTCTGCTGGTCCGACTTTCGGATGCGTACCGGGCACGATCTGCGCGCCCGGATGATGCTCGTCGAGAATCCTCTTGAGATGGTCGGCGTCCATTGTTTCGACTTCGATCAGCTCTCGAGTCATCTGCTCCAGAACCTGACGGCGGCTTCGAATAATCTCCAGTGTCTGCTCGTAGCCGGCGTCGATGATTCGTTTCACTTCGAGGTCGATCTCGCGAATCGTTTCTTCGCTATGGACCGGCTCCTCGCTCATTCTTCCACCGAGGAACGGTGACGATCGAGACTCGCTGTAGTGCACTTTGCCAATCTTCTCGCTCATGCCCCATTCGGTGACCATCCGCCGAGCCGTGTCAGTGGCTCGCTGAAGATCGTTTTGAGCACCGACGGAAGGCTCATCGTAGATGACGTGTTCCGCAGCCGTGCCGCCGAGCATCACGCAGATCTCTGCCAGCAGTGCTGACTTCGTCATGTTGTGACTTTCGGAGTCCGGGCTTTGCATCATGAAGCCCAGCGTTCTGCCACGCGGGATGATCGAAATCTTGTGCACCGGATCGGCGTTCGGCAGGCTGCATGCAGTCAAAGCATGGCCGCACTCGTGATAGGCCGTCCGTTCTCGTTCCTCGTCATCGATGATCCGCGTATGCTTGGCCAGGCCGGCGACGACACGATCAACGGCCTCTTCAAATTCATCCTGCGTGACGCACTTTTTGTCTTTTCGAGCAGCGAGCAACGCGGCCTCGTTGACGAGGTTGGCCAGGTCCGCACCGACAAAGCCAGCGGTCAGCTTCGCGATTCGAGCGAGATTGACTGACTCGTCCATCTTGATCTTGGTCATGTGAACTTTGAGGATCGCTTCCCGGCCCTTGATGTCCGGCCGGTCGACGAGAACCTGACGATCGAATCGTCCGGGACGAAGCAGTGCCTGATCGAGAACGTCGAGCCGGTTGGTGGCTCCCATCACGATGACGCTTTGGTCGGACCCAAAACCGTCCATCTCGACGAGCAGCGCATTCAACGTCTGCTCGCGTTCATCGTTACCGCCGGGCATCCCAGCGCTACGAGCTTTGCCGAGCGCATCGAGCTCGTCGATAAAAATAATGCACGGCGATCGTTGCGCGGCCTGCTGGAACATATCTCGCACACGAGCCGCTCCAACACCGACGAACATCTCCACAAAGTCAGAACCTGACAGACTGACGAATGGGACGCCTGCTTCTCCAGCGACAGCTTTCGCAAGCATCGTCTTGCCCGTTCCCGGAGGACCGACCAGCAGAACGCCTTTCGGAATTCGGCCGCCCAACGCCTGGTACTTGCCGGGCGACTTCAGAAACTCGACGACCTCTTTGAGTTCTTCGACGGCTTCGTCGATCCCTTTGACGTCGTCGAATGTCGTGTCGAGATCATCCTGCGCGTAGACCTTGCCGCGGCTTCGACCGAACGACAGAGCAGAGCCCGCGCCGCCAACTCGCCGAATCATCAGAATCAAGAGCAGTATAAGAGGTAGCGCGATGATCATCAGCAATGCCCAGGACTGCCAGTCGGATGGCCCATCTGTTGGCGACGCCCTGATCCCGTACTTCTCTTCGATCTCGTTTTTTACCTCTGCCTGCCACGTGTCGCCCATCGTCGCGATTGGAATACGAAATAGCTTTGGATCAACTTCGGTCTTGGGATCTTCTGGCTTAGGAAGCGGCTGATCCTGAAACGTGATTGCCGTTCGTCCGAACTTCAGATTATAGACGTTCGTCTTGTGGTACGTGCCGTCTTCCAGTCCCGCTTCGAACTCGCTGAGCGTCAGCGTCTTGATCTCGGACTTCGTAAACAGCAGCGGCGAGAAGACCAGAAAGATCGTTGCGACGATCAGCAGGTAGAGAACGGTGCGGTTTGAATTCGGAGACTCCGGCTTCCGAGGCTGGCCGCCTTTGGAATCTTTGCTCGGCTTTGAATCCTGTGATGGTTGCTGGTCGGAATCGGACATCGAGTGGCGTTCTTTCCCTAAGTGTGTCTGCACGAGCTGGTGGTCCGGAGTTGGCTCCGTTCCGCCGCGTCTGAGGCAGGCAAATATGGACTACGATCGTATCTTCAATACGTCGTTAATCGCTCAACGGCTGGCAGGGTTACGAATCGACGCCGCAAATGCGACCTCGCTCCACTAACCCATCCAGCCGCTGCGGGAAGTATAACCGTCATGCCGGTTGCGAGAAGGACGATTCGCCGGACCGACCAACTGACAAGTGGCTACTCGACGTGCGTTTCGAGGAATCGGGCGAGCTGATGGAAGTCGCAGCCGGTCTCGATGAACCGAACTTTCGTGACCAGGTCCGCTGGGTTGACCAGCTCTTCAAACGGCACGTACCGCAGATCGAGCTGACCTTCGATCGACACCATCACGCCGTTAAGACCTTCCTCGACGATGGCCCGGAAACCGCCAACACCCAGCTGGCTGCCGAGCATGACGTCGAACGCCGTCGGCGGTGCACAGCGGGATTCGTATCCAAGCTGCAGGCCGGTGATCTTGCGAGCCTGGCCCGTCTGAGCTTTGTACTCAGCGGCGATCAACTTGGCGAATTTCTTCCCGAGGTCGACATGAGCCACTGAGATGTGGCCATGATCGTCGCGAGGAATTCCTTCGAGCTGGCTGGCCGGCATCATTTCGGCGAGACCTTCCGCCATGACAATCGTTCCGAACCGTTTGCCGCCGGCGTCACGCGCTCGCATCGTTTTCACCATGCGGCCGACGAGAGCTTCAGTGTTCATGATCTTGCGAGTTTCAGTCTGGCCGGTCTTAGGACTGGTCCATTCTTCCGTTCCCGCAAGATCACCTTCGATGTCTTCGACACTGACGACCAGACTGGCTTCGCTGGAAATCGCGGCTCCATAAGCCAGCCAGCCGGCGCTTCGACCCATGCATTCTGCAACGAAGTAGCTTTCACTGGCTTCGGCATCGGCAAGCAGATTGCGAAGTTCGCCACCCAGAACTTCGACGGCGGTGAAGAAGCCGAACGTGAAGTCGATACCGTGGTAATCGTTGTCGATCGTTTTCGGAACGTGGACAACTGGAATCCGCTTGCTGCCTTCAGACAGCGTATCCTGATAAAGCTTGAACTTGTTCGCCGTCTTGAGCGTGTCGTCGCCGCCGATCGAAATCAGAGCGTCCGCTCCCAGCGAGCACAGAGCTTCATAGGTTGTCTTCATCGGAGCCGTCTT
>JBLFXD010000119.1:0-11470 GCA_047611045.1 Planctomycetaceae bacterium
GGTCGAATTCCCACCGGGCTTGAAGTGGTCGCGTGGGCTCGCGAAGTTGAGCGGCTCGGTGCCGGCGAAATCGTGCTGACGTGCATGGATGCCGACGGGACGAAGGACGGTTTCGACATCGAAATCACGAGTGCTGTAGCCGATGCCGTCGGTGTTCCCGTCGTGGCGAGTGGCGGAGCCGGATCGCCTCATCACATGTTCGAAGCGGTTACTGATGGCAAAGCATCGGCTGCTTTGGCGGCGAGTATTTTTCATTTTGGCGAGTACACGATCGACGAAACGAAACAGTACATGGCGGAACGTGGCGTGCCAGTACGTCTGCTGACGACCTGACGGTGTCTAGTTAATGTCGCCAGTGCTCGTCTGGTGAAACCTTTCTCTCGTATTCTCATTGAACTGTCACATTCCAGATCGGTTGATCTGACTACAGGATTCGAAGCATGAAAATCTTTGAGTGGACAAAGTCGACTTTTGAGTCCGGAAAAGAAATTGAGATCAATAAAATCTTTCGAGCGTCGATTGAACACAATGCCTCCGACGTCCACCTGCAGGTGGGTCAGCCGCCGATTTTTCGGATTCGAGGGAAGCTGACGCCCCTGAAAATGCCGCCTCTTACCGAAGAGGGGATGATCAAGCTCTGCTTCCCGATGATGGACCAGCGAAACCTGGACATCTTTCATCACGATGGCGGCGCCGACTTCGCATCGGTTGTGGTACACAAAGAAGAACCATGGCGTTTTCGTGTCAACCTGATGACGCAACTGGGAAAAGTCGGCATGGTGGCTCGAAAGATCGAACGGTTTATCCCACCGTTTGAGAAGCTCTGCCTGCCGCCGCTGATGGAAGACCTCTGCAGGTACGACCAGGGAATGGTGCTGCTGGCTGGCGTGACTGGTTCCGGGAAGAGTACGACGATCGGGTCGATGCTCAACTGGATCAACGAGAATATGAACAAGCATATTCTCACAGTCGAAGACCCGATCGAATTTGTATTTACGTCGGATCAGTGCCTCATCAACCAACGCGAACTTGGACAGGACGTGGTCAACTTCCACACGGCGATGAAACATGCGGTCCGTGAAGATCCTGACATTATCCTCGTCGGTGAAATGCGAGACCGTGATACCTTTGAAACGGCGATTCACGCGGCCGAAACGGGGCATCTCGTGTTCGGAACGATTCACGCATCGAGCGCTCCGGGAACGATTCCGCGTATCATCGACCTGTTTCCGGCCGACATGCACACGGCGATTCGGGCAGCCATCGGGATGAGTATGAAGGCGATCGTCGGCCAGAAACTGCTCAAGACGATTGTCGATCTCCCACCGCGAGTCCCGATCATCGAGATCCTGCTGTTCAACGCGATGGTGCGGAAACTTGTGGAAAAAGGAGAGGACAACAAACTTCATGCCGCCATTCGAATCGGAGCGGAAGACGGCATGCAGCTGTTCAACGACAGTCTTTACGACTTTATCCAGAAAGAAGTCATCAGCCGGGCCGCTGCGTTTGAGGTTTCGCCGAACGTCGAAGAACTCAAGATGCGTCTAAAGGGGATCGACGTTAAGGGTGCGGCGATTCTGTAACGCCTGCTGAACCACGTCAGAATTCAAACGTTGGAGCGGCGACCTTCTCGAAGGTCGCCGCGTCTTCGTTTATGCTCTCGTTTCTTCGTCGCAGTCCGATTCAGAAAGTGGTTGACCTGACGACGAACATTCAACACTGAACCCTCAAGAGCGAACGGATTACTGAATGATCACGAGGATCACGGGACGACTGGTTCAACTTGGCGACACGGCAGCGACTGTCGCCGCGGGACCGTTCGAGTACGAAGTGCTGATTCCAGAGTTTGTTCGCCGGCAGTTACAGCCGCTTATCAATCAGGAAGTCAGCCTGCGAACGATCGAGTATCTGGACGGCAACCCTCAGCAGGGACGCCTGACGCCGCGAATGGTCGGCTTCATGAATGATGCCGAGAAGGAATTTTTCGGCATCATCTGCCAGGTGGACGGTGTCGGTGTGAAGAAGGCTCTACGAGCGATGGTGCGTCCCGTTCGCGAAGTCGCGACGGCGATCGAGGAGCAGGATGTCAAACAGCTGACGACACTGCCTGGCATCGGTGCGGCAATGGCCGAACGCATCGTCGCGAAGCTGCGTCGCAAGATGGCGAAGTTCGCGTTGCTGATCGATCGAGATATGCCGGACGGTTCTGCGCCGCGACCGTCGATTGTTGAAGACGCTTACGAAGCAATGTTAAGTCTCGGCCACAGCACATCCGAAGCTCGCGAAAAAGTTGAGGCTGCCATCGAGAGCAAGCCCAAAGCGAAGTCCGTTGATGAGCTGCTGATCGAGGTCTATCGAAACAATCGAAAAGACTAAGCAGGGAGATTCCTCGATGTCGGACAGCGAAATCTCGAATCAAGTCGCGACGGAGTTTGAGCATCTGCTGAATGAGGCGATGCGGAAGATTCGCCACTGCGTCGGTCAGCTGAGCGACGAGCAAGTCTGGAAGAAGCCGGACGACGGGCTGAACAGCGTCGCAAACCTGTTGCTGCATCTGGCTGGAAATCTCAATCAATGGTGCGTCGTCGGAATTTTGCAAAAGCCCGATGACCGTGATCGAGCTGCCGAATTCGCAGCGACGGGCGGGCTGTCCAGTAATGAGCTGTTGGAGCGGCTGGAGAGGGTCGTTGAGGAAGCGATTTCGGTGATGCGAAATCTGGACGCCGACTCACTCAAACAAGCTCGTCAGATTCAGGGATTTGAGGTTACGGTGCTGCAGGCTTTGTTTCACACCGTGCCGCACTTCGTCGGGCACACGCACCAGATCCTGATGCTGACCCGGCTGTTGCTCGGTTCTACGTATCAGTTTGAATGGTCGCCCGAGCAGACTCGAAGTGGCGTTCCGATTTAGACCATTTTCATGGTTTCTGTGCAGGAGTTGGACCGCTGAAGGGCCGTTGTTTCCCTGGTGGCCCTCCTGCAGGACACTGAAAACCAATTCGGAAAGAGCCCTCGTGCCGTGTCAGCGACGCTTTGAGAAGTCGCCGGACTCGTGAGATTTCGGATCAGCAGTTGCACGACGCCTGCTGCGTCCGTCAGTTCACGGCGAGGGCTCGAAGCGATCCCCTCCCGGAGCTTGCTCATTTTGGATAACTGCGCGGACTGGGACGAGAATGTCAGCTCAAATATCTTGAGATTGTCAAAGTTTGACGATTGTAACGCCGATAACAGCTATAGCGGTTGTACTGCCGCGCAGTGCGCGTGATGTCCGGGCAATACCGGACATAAGCAAACTGTTGCAGACAAGTGCCGCTTTCGAGTCTCTCGATAGGCTGAGGACGAATCGATGGTGTTTCGGCGTTGCCAACGTTTGAACGTGAATACTCAGAGCCCCGCTTCTACCAGACCCGCTGCGTGGTTACCGCAAGCGTGGCGAAAACGCATTCAGTGTGCGTTACTGGTGGCCACAGCTGGGTTTACGACGGGCTGCCTGTCGAGTGGGGAAGAGGAATTGCAGTACCTCATCAATGAGGGCCGCGAACTTTCCTACTACAAGGATCAGGCCACTCAGATCGAGTTCCCAAACATCGCCCAGCAACAGAACGAGGCTGTCGCGGGAACTCAGGAGCCGCGGCGAATTCGACATCCTCGCAAAGACGAAATCCAGGACATCACGCTGGAAGGTGCTTTGCGGACTGCTTTGCAGAATGCGGAAGTGATCCGGGACAACGCTTCATTCCTCAATCCCGGCAACCGACTGCTCAGCAATCCTGACTTCGCCTCCTCGATTTACGATGTCGCCATTCAGGAAAGCAACACGCTCTTCGGGCAGGGTGGTGTCCAGGCAGCGTTGTCTGAGTTCGATGCGACACTCACAACGAATATGACCTGGGGCGCTTCTGAACAGCCGGCAGAAAGTGGCACGATCGGTTTCCAGGCTCTGGACGGTCAGCGCGACGAGTTCGGTGATTTCCGCGCCGAGATCAGCAAAATCTTTGGCGACGGTGGTTCGTTCTCCGTCGAGCATAACTGGCTCTACACCGACACCAATCAGAGAGGCGGCAACGCTCGTGCCTTCGGGAACCAGTACACCTCTCGGCCAAGTGCGAATCAGGACGGTGGGCTGCCAACATTCGGTATGGAGTATCGACGACCGTTGTGGCAGGGAGCGGGCACGGAGTACACCCGCATTGCTGGGCCGATTGCTCGTCGACCGACGCTGCAGAGTACGCCGACTGTCAATCAAGGGGTCGTGATCGCTCGAATTCGAACGGACATCAGTCTGGTTGAATTCGAAGGTTCGGTCGCTCAACTTCTGAAAGACGCCGAAGACACTTACTGGTCGCTCTACCTTGCATATCGAACGTACGACGCTGAGTCTGTCGCCACCAAGAGTGCGTTGCAGACGTGGCGTGAAGTTCGAGCCAACATGGACGCGGGAAAAGTTGGAGCGGCGGACGAAGCTCAGGCTCGTGACAACTACTTTGAAACTCGTTCCCGTCGTGAAGGTGCTCTTTCGAACCTGTTCACTCAGGAAGTTCGCCTGCGTCGCCTGATGGGGCTTGCGGTCAACGATGGATCGGTTCTGCGACCGAGCGACGATCCGGTCACAGCTCAGATTCTTCCCGACTGGAATAACTCGCTGGCCGAATCGCTGACAAACCGACCTGAAATTCGCCGGCAGAAATGGAACATCAAGAGTCTGGAACTGCAGCGTGGAGCTGCTGAAAAGCTGGTGAATCCTCGACTGGACTTCGTCGCCCGTTACCAGGTGAATGGCTTTGGTGACACGCTGGCCGGCGGCGACGGCCGATTCAACAGTGCTTATGACACGCTGATGAATGGGGACCACACTGGCTGGGGACTTGGCTTCGAATTCTCGATGCCGATCGGTTTCCGCGGTGCGACGACTCAGATGCAGAATATCGAGCATCGGATCGCCAAGGCTCGAGCCATGCTCGCTCAGCAGGAGCAGGAAATCAGCTACGAACTGGCGGCTTCGTTCCAGCAGCTTGACCAGACCTATCAGACAGCCAAGACGAACTACAACCGTCGCCGTGCGGCTCAACGTCGAGTCGAAGCGTTCGAAGCGGAGTACAAAGTCGGTCGGTCGACAGTCGACCTCGTGCTCCGAGCACAGATCAGTCTGGCTCAGGCGGAGATCGCGTACTACTCCAGTTTGATCGGTTACAACCAGGCGATGAACGAACTGCGGTATCGCAAAGGAACGTTGTTGATGGACAACAGCGTGTACCTCTCAGAAAGTTTGTGGACCGCAGACGCGTACGACGATGCGTTGCGACGAGCGTGGGAACGCAGCTTTGCATTCGAGTCTCCAAACAAGGTGACGGAGCCAGGCGAGTTCGTCGATGACTGCATCGATTGTCTCGACACGGCGAACGGGCATTTCGACTACGACAACGCGATGCCGATGGAAGAGTCGTTGCCTCCGACAGTCCCCAGCCCCATGGACCCGTCCAAAACTGCTCCACCGGCCCTGGATAATCGATCAGCCTTGATTCCGATTCAGCCGGAAGCCGGTGGTTTAGGCGGCTATGACGAGTTCGTGCCGGAACCAGTCAGCCAACCATCGTCGCCTGCCATCGAGACGCTGGACCTTGAGCCGCAGAGTTTCAAACGAAGTTCGATCGTCCCGGCACCGCCGACCGACGATGACGAGGCTCCATTGATTCCGGCGAGCGATCCGTTTGGTCCGGAAGACTTTGTTCCTCCAATGCCGTTGGACGGGCGGTCGCGTGCCGGTGCATCATTCATGGCTCCGCGGACCGGCTCCACTTCGAGAAGTCAGCTCATGGGTGGGGCGACTTTACAGTCCGCCAGAAACGAGTTTTCGGAACCGATTGAGGCTGTCGAGTTCTCAGCAGACGCTTCCAGTTCATCGTTCACGAACACGTCGAGTCCAATTCCAACATTCGATGATGACTACGTCGTCGACGAACGAATTCAGAAGACCAGCGGTTTCAGCGGAGCGAGCGGTAGTCTTGAGACATCACCACGCCGTTCTTATGAGCCGGCCGAGCAGCCCGAGGCAAAGAAGCCAGCGAATAGCTGGGGGCGTTTCTTGAGTCGCCAGTAAGTCGTAACTGAATGACACCGCGACAAATAAAACACTCGCCAGACAACATTGTCTGGCGAGCGTTTTTGTTGTTTTGGACTCTTCAGCGATGAAGAAGGCCGGTTGGCTATTGGCCGGGAAGCCAGAGCTTGGATTCACCATCGCCAGAAGCGGCAGTCGTTGCGGGATCCCCTGGGCCATCTGGCAGAACCAGTCCGCTGGCGGTTTCGCCCGGAATCGGAATGCCGAGTTCTTTCAGAGCTGGTTCCAGAGCGTCTCGGATGCCCGGCATTTTTTTGCCGTAGAAGTTCCAGAGGTGATCGATGAGTTCCGGAAGAGCCGGGTCGCTTCGATTTTCGATGCGGAATTGAAACTCTCGCATCGCCCATTGGAATTTCTCTTCAAAGTTGTCGCCCTTTTCGACTTCTGCGCGGCCCTCTTGAAGCCATTTGAGTGCTTCGTCGTGATAGCCAAGTTCGCGGCAGACCTGGGCGATGGTCCATTGGAACATCGAAGTGTCGATGCCCTGGATTCGGTCGACTCCGCGTTTGGCAACTTCTGTCAGGACTTTGTAGGCAAACGGAACGTGCCGAATCAGCAACGCTCGGTGAACGATGTGTCCGAGTTGTTCGTCGGTCAGTTCGCTGATCGGCATCCGGTGCGACTCAAGGACGGACAGTGCATTCAACTGGGTTTCCTCAGTGACGGCGTACGGTGTTTCTTCTTCGATGTTCAACGTCTTGCGAAGTTCTGCACCGTCTGAGTAAAGCATCGCCACGTCGCTGATCGACTCAAGGACGTGCAGGGCTGCTGCTCGCTTGACCTTGAGTTCCGGATCGTTGGCGGCTTCCAGTGGTGTCTTGCCGCCGAGGCGGTTGAGCTTCGTGTTGCACCATTTGTTCTCGACGAATTCGCGACCTTCCTGTTTGGCAATCTCGCGTCTCTGAATCAGGTCGAGCCGTGTGCCGTAGTATTTTCGCTCCTGACTCTGCGTGAGTTCGTTGAGTACCGAGCGAACGAGACTCTCCGAATACAGCGGCGCGTCCGATTCGTGGTTCTCGTCGTCTTCCGGATTCGTAATGAAATCCTTCAGTTCAGCCTCGACGACAGTCATCGCTTCGTTACGGGCGTCGCCGTCAGAACCGATGACTGAAAGGATGCCGACGGCTCCTTCCTGAGTATTCAGATCAAAGACTGAAACTTCGGCCTGGACGGTCGGGACGTTGTCGTCGCGAACTTCTTCATCGTCCGGCGGTGCGGGGAAGTCGAGCACGAGATACCGGCCCACGACTTTAGGATTCGCATCTGCCTGGTCTTTGGTTGCCGGTAGTCGCACCGCTCGGTCGCAGTCGTCGAGTTTTGAAAGTGTCATTGATGTCGACGTCAGCTTGTAGCGAGCGGCTTTGACTGGCATCTGGCCTTCGACGTCCGACAGTTCCAGCAGCTGAGCGAGGGTTTCACACTCGACGGCGATCTCGTGATTCGGTGCCAGTTCGGATGCCTTGCGAAGTGCTTCGGCGGCTCCCGAGTTGTTCGCGTCCCAGGCTCGGCACAGGCCGATGTTCTTCCACAAGGCCCAGTTGTCCGGCATTTTTTCGTTGAGCTTGTCGAATAGCTTGGCGGCGATTTCCCAGCAGCCGAGTGCTGACAGACGAGTGGCCGTCTTGACCTCTTTCTCGGAGCCTTCCGGGGCGGCGAGTTCTTCCAGCGAGTGGACGCCCCGAAGCGGGAACGGAATCTCGGCGGAGCCATCAACCCGCATCAGTTCCTGGAATAGAGCCTGTCGTTCTTCCTGATCCTGCGTGAGTCGCAGGGCCAGACCAAGGTGCTCACGAGCTGACATACTGCTCGAATAGAAGACGTCGTCAGCGATCTGCGAGGCCAGTGATCCGATCACGTCCGGCGATGACTGCGGGCAAATCTGGAACGCTCGGTGGATCTCAGGCTTGGCTTCCTGAAAACCGACATCCATGAAGCGTGCATAGGCGAGCAGGCCGATTCCGTGGCTGCTGTCCGGGTGGTCTTTGAGAAAGCCTCGCATGGTTGACGCGGCTTCGTCGAAACGTCGCTCTTCCATCAGCAACTGAGCGCGCGTGATCGAGACGATGGGGGCTTCCGGATGCTTTTCGGCGAGCCGTTCCAGAACGGAAAGTGCCTGCTGAGACTGCTTCGTTTCGTGCAGTCGGGCGACCTTGTCCATTTCGCCCAGGACCGCCTGGCAGCAGAATTTGACTTTCTTGCCGCTGCCACAAGGGCAAGGGGCATAAACATCCATTTTCGAAGTCATCAAGAAATATCCCGAGCAAGAGTATTGCTGAACGACGACCGCGATGAACATCGGCATTTAGCGTCAGTTCGGGTGCACGCGACGCGTTCAATCGGGTCAGACGAACGGCGAAGATGCGGCGGCCAGTATGAGGGCAAAGAATATTGAATAGGGGAATGGTGAGAGGCGATTCACCTGCTCACTCGGTCGAGCGGAATCCTATGCGAACATTGCCCGGTTTGACAGCATCGACCGGAGCATCAGGCAGCTCGCCGCGCATCCTCTGCGGTAGGTTCTGCCCGGTAGGTTTCCGGAATATCGATCGGCCACGCGACATCTGCAGAATCGGATTCCGCCAGCAGGTACATGGCGTCCAGACGCTGCTGAATTTCCTGCGTCAGCGCATCCAGTTCTTCTCGGCCGACTTTCTTCGGAACATAGATTGGCTTGTCGAGAAAAGCGGTCACTTTCGAAAACGGCTTAGGGATGACGAGGTCCGTCCATTTGCCGGAAATCTTCCAAGAGCGAGACACTCGATAGGCCAACGGTACGATCGGCCGGCCACTCTTGGCGGCCAGAAAGATGATGCCATCTTTCATGACTCGCCGCGGCCCGCGAGGTCCGTCCGGCGTGATCGTGATGTGGTAGTCCTGAACGACCGTGATCGCTTCCCGCAGTGCCTTGACGCCTCGTTTTCCGGAAGAGCCCCGGACAGGCTTGATGTTCAGAAACTCCATCGCGTACGCTAGGAACGAACCATCGGTATGGCCGCTGACCATGCCGGCGGTGGCGATCTGAGGCCCATGAAACAGCGGCATGACGATCGTGTCGTGCCAGGTACAGAAGAGGTATCGGCCTTTGACGTTCGGTCGACACGGATAGGTGTCTTCGTCGATGGCGACTTCGTCACGTCGGATCGTCAGGTAAAGGGCCTGGATCCCGCGCACCAGTAGCCAAGCAGCAAATTTCGTCAGGAGAGGGCTCTTGATCTTCATTTTCCAGCTCATCCGTGAGTGATCTGGCAGCGAGCATTGAGCTGCCGCATCCGTGACCTTCCATGGCCTCGGAATCTTAAACGGCATCCCCGAATTGGCGGAAGATCGGAGTTTGCGTGCCGCCCGTTTGCTTTGTTGTCGATGCAGCGTGCTTATGCCGGCGTTTCTTTGGCCGCCGTTCTGGCGATTCGTTTGGCGGCGGCTTTGTCGATCATGGCCTGGGCGGCGTCGTTCAGGAGCAGCACGCAGATGATGAAAATCAGCAGGCCGTTCGAGAAGTGCGAGCCGGTTCCGTCGACCAGAAGCTTCGTCGCGATGACGGCGAGGATTGACAGCATCAGCACGCCGAAATGCTTGTTCTTTGCCACGATGGCGCTCAGCGGGATCATGCAGAAAACCATGATGCCCGAAGCCACCAGAATGGCGGCGACCATCCACCAGAATTGAGTCTCCAGATCCATGATGGCGACCGCAGCGAATACGGAATCCAGACTGAACAGGACATTCATCAGCGCCAGGTACCCGACGACGGCGAGGACTTTGAACGTTCCGCTCTTTGAGTCTTTCTCGGCGTGAGAGTGCCCCTCCAGTTCTTCTCGGAACTTGTGGTAGTACTCCCAGACGGCCATGGCCAGGATGATCAGCCCGCCGCCAAACAGCACAAGGCTCATCCAGGTCAGCTCGGCACCTTCGGGCGCGAACCAAAGATTGGGAAACCACTTTGAAGCGGGTTGCGGATTCTCAAGAAACGACAGTTGCGACAGGCTGAAGAGAAATACGATCCGCAGCAAAGCCGCCATGACGAGCGCGACCGATCGCCACAGCATGTGCTTCTTCTCGTCGAGGTTGAGCCCCTTCAGCGAGAACTCGATCAGCAGGCCGTTGTCGATGCCGAGGCCGGCGCTCAACAGCACCAGTGAAATAAACGAGAAGAAAACGTCCACGATTTCGATTCCTCAGCAATGACGAAGTTCGAAGGCGACCTCAGCGGAGGCACTTACAGCTTGCCGTAAACGCCCCAGGCACCGGCGATCAGCAGGCCGACGCACGACAGAATCAGGCAGCCGTCCCAAACCTTGCCGGGGCGAATCGGTTCATCAGTTTTTGTGAAGCGGAACCAGAGCGCCGCAAAGCCGAGCATCGGCAGCATGATCGCCTGCATCAGGCCGCTGAGCAGCACCAGCTTCACAGGATTGATCCCGCTGCACCACAGACCCATCGAAATTAGCGGCAATACGATCGCCAGAATCAGGATCGACTGATTGTGAGCCTTTTCGTTATCTCGGCTCATCAGGCCGTAGACCTTGAAGGCGTCTGTGTAAAGTCGCGTCCAGGCGGCGTTGGCCACCAGGTAAGTCGAGTAAAGGACGGCGATCGCTCCGACGAGAAACAGCCACTTGGCGTACTCGCCAAAGACCGGCACGTATTGCTCGAGCAGGGTGCTGACCATCCGCATGCCTTCCGGGTCGAGGCCGTTCTGATACATGACGGCAACCCCCATGAAGAAGAAGGCCAGCGTCGCGACCGTGTAGATCAGCATCGACGCGAACGAGTCCCATCTCATGACGTTGATCCAACCGTTGGCTCGACGATACCAGCCTTCGTCGTCCGTCTTCGGACCGGTGTACTTTGCGTAGCCTTTTTCGATGCACCAATACGGGTAGGCGACAAGTTCGGTTGCTCCGACTCCGATGATGCCGAACGTGGCCAGTGCGGTTGCCAGAGGCTGCTTCAACTCCCAGTAAGGTAGACCGGGAGGCGCGACACCGGCGTCCGGCAGCAGGGGCATCAGCCCTGAAAATATTTCCCCAGCAGTCATGGCGAATTCCGGCTTGAACTGAAGAGCCATCACGTTGCCGATCGTGATGAACGTAAATCCGACGACCAGGAACGTTGAGACATTCTGAATCAGGCCGTACTTGCCTCGAACCAGCAGCACGATTGTCATGACGGCAACAACGACGGACCAGTATTTGTCGTCCCAGGTCCACGGTGTCAGGACGGCTTTGACGGCTGACTTTTCGGTTCTCAGAAATTCGCCTTTGTCAAATTCTTCGTCCGTGCCCTCTTTCGCTTTGGCCTCACGTTCTTTCTCGATCAGAGCTCGGACGAGCTGAACTGTTTCCGCAGCAC
>JBLFXD010000120.1:0-11439 GCA_047611045.1 Planctomycetaceae bacterium
ACCAGACCCTCGGCTACCGAACACCTGACGAATTCGAAGAAGAACACCAAACTAAACTCGCCGTCTAAATCATATTTCCGGTGTCCACCAGTCATGGGCTAGCGCATCGTTCCGTTGACGAGGAGCAGGTCCGCATCGACCGGACCAGCGGCGGATGACAGCCCTGTTTGCAACGTCGCGAAAAGAACGACGCAGGCAATGAGACCGGGCAAGCCGGTGAGGCTTCGAGTCGCGATCGCCATTTCGAATTCCTTTGATCCAGTTTCAGCAGAACAGGGCCATGGTAGCGGTCCAATGCTTCGCGGTCATTGCGGCAGCATTGCGCGTTGGTCACGAATCGCCTTGGGAATTGGACTCAGCTTCTTCGGAAGGACGGATTCGGACCGGAGTGTCGTAGTAAACAGCGCAGTCGCCAGCGTCGGTTGTTTGTGCCTTAATGAGGGCGTTGGCGCAGCGGCCTTTGTTCAGCCATCCGCCTTTGGGGACAAGGATGATGTCGCGGCGCTGGTTTGGGGCGAGCTTCAGTCGGACGGTTAGTTGGCCGTGTTCTGATTCCAGCGTCACGACGTCATCGGCGTTGAAGCCTGAAGCCGAATCAGGATGCACGGTTGCCGGAAGATGGTCGTCCTGTGCTCCGTTCAGCCATTGCGAGCCTTGCACGGCAGCGGTGGCCAGCGACGTTAGAAGCAGAGGGCGTTCTGCGGTCGCCGATGACGGAGTTGTGTCGACCGTTTTTGTGAGATTGGCTCGTCCGGTGGCGGTTGGAAACTTCCGATCGGCAAACATGACCGATGGCCCGTTGGGACTCCGCACGGGGCCGCGGCGAATTTCGTCGAGTGATGCTCCACGGTCGTCACCGGGGCTCAGCATGCGTTGTTTCCATGTTTCGACGTCGTCCGAGAATTCGTTGCCGAGTCCGACAAGTGGTGCGAGTGCCTGCACGATTTCGTAGTCGGTTTTGACTTGCTCGGGCGGCGCGACGACAGGTCGCATTTCAGCGAGCCAATGATGGCCGTACGCGCCGAGCAGGTCGTCGTCTTCCAGCATTGTCGTTGTTGGCAGGACGATGTCCGCACATTGAGCGGTGTCGGTGAGGAATGAATCCACCACGACGGTCAGGTCGCGAGTTTCCAGTGCCCGTTTGACGGTTTCCGATTCGGGCAGCATGACGACGGGGTTCGCGGCCGTGACCCAGACCATGCGGATCGGCGGATCATTGGCGGCGAGAATTCCTGGGCCGAACATCGGCTCGGGGATCGTTCGAGGAGCAACGGCTTCACCCTTCAGGAATGAGTAGTCGAAAGCTCCTTTCCTGGCGAAGCAGTACGAGACTCCGCCACCCGGTACTCCAAGATTGCCAGACACAGCGGCGAGTGCGTCGATCGCTCGGACGGTAGCTGCGCCGTTGGTGCGGCGCTGCATTCCCCATCCAGCGATGATCGCCGACGGTCCGTCTGAGTAGGCCACTGCCAGCGAGATGATTTCGTCTGGCGAAACGTCGGCCTGGCTGGCCCACTGTTCGACCGTCTTTGAGCAGGCCAATGATCTGAACTCGCCAACGTTGTCGCAGTAGGAATTTACGGACGGATCGACTTTTCCGTTGTCAAACAGCGAACGGGCGATGCCCAGCGCCAATGCGGCGTCGCCTCCGGGGCGAGGTTGAACGTGCTGGTCGCAAAGTTGAGCCGTCTGATGATGCACGGGGTCGATGAGGATCAGCCGGGCACCATTCTTCTTTGCGTCACGCAGGACGGGCAATAAGTGCACCTGGCTGGCGTAGGGATTCTTTCCCCACAGGATAATCGTCTTGCTGTTCAGCAGGTCGAAGATGTCGTGGCTGTCGACCGTGCCGAAGTCGAGTTCCTGGGCGGCGTCTCCGGCGCCCGTGCAGACGTCACCGCTCTTAATCGTTACTGGTCCGAACCGTTCGAAGAAGTAATCGGTCACCAGCTTCATCATGCCCATCGAGCCGCCGCAACGATAATGCATGATGGATGCCGGGCCGGATTGTTCTCGAAACCGCAGCATCGATTCCGCGATGCGATTCAGAACGGTTTCCCAGGATGCCGGTCGAAAACCATCGCCGTCTTTCACAAGCGGAGTCGTCAGTCGATCTGGTGAATACTGCCGCTCGAGGAACCTGCTGGTTCGATGGCAAAGGAAGCCCTTTGTGATGGGGTGATCGGGGTCTCCGGCGATCTTCGTAATGCGATTGTTTTCGACGGTCGCGATGATGCTGCAGGCGTCTCCGCAATCGCGGTTGCATGCCGTCTTGACCGTTCGGTGCGTTGCTACATCTGTCATTCTGAATCCTTGGCTGAACTGTCACGACCGACCATGTCCGGAGTCCAGTCGTGAGAGCACGGTAGCAATTCAGAGGTTCGGCAGTCGAATGAAATTCTGCCCGCGTGGCGGCAATCGGTCCAGCCGTGCGCGATGCTGTGTCGGTCTGACCAAGCATCATCTCCAGGCGTACGGACAGAATCGACCGTGTTTTCGTAGGTCAGGCTCTGCCTGACGGAATCTGGAATCGTTTTTTGGTAATGCCTGCTTTGAATTTCGTCAGGCAGAGCCTGACCTACACGGAGTCGCTGCTGCTGCCGTCAGAGTATTATCGGCGTGCACCGTCGCTGCTTGCGTCATTGATTCAACGTCGGTCATGATGCCGGCGTGGCTTCGGCGATAGTTCGCCGAAAATATGCAATTTTTCTTGTGGACGCTGGAATAAACGAATGGCGAATTCTGATCACCGCATGAGCGTAAAGTTTGGGTCGTGCATACTGCATTCGAGGATTTCGATGGTCGTGATGTTGAGCATGTTGTTTGGCAGTTCGGCTTTTGCAGCAGATCTGGGGACGCTCAGCGGTCGCGTTGTTTTTAAAGGGAAGCCTCCTGTTGCTGAGAAGCTTGACCTCAACAAGGACATCGCCATCTGTTCGAAGACGCATCCGCTTGATGAAGAGTTACTGGTGAATTCGAAGGATGGAGGCGTGGCGAACGTTGTTGTCTGGCTTGAACTTGCGAAGGGGACGACGTTGCCTGAAGTCGTTCTGCCGCCAGGACGTAAACTGCCGGCGGAAGTTGTGATGACGAATAAGAATTGCCGGTTCGAACCGCACATTGCCGTCCTCACGACGAAGCAGACGCTGGTGCTCGGGAATGACGACCCGGTGGCTCATAACACGCTGGCCAACCTCTTCTACAACACTCCGTTTAACGAGGCGATCGGAACAGGGGCAACGGTCAAGAAGAAGTTGAGCAAGGTGGAACGTCGGCCTGCCCAGGTGTCCTGCCCGATCCATGCGTGGATGAAAGGCTGGGTCGTGGTGAAGGACCATTCCTACGTCGCGGTGAGCGACTCACACGGCCGCTTTCAGATTCGCGATCTGCCGCCGGGACAATGGACCTTTCAGTTCTGGCAGGAGAAAGCCGGGTACTTGTCGAAGATGGAACTGAAGTCGGGGATGGTTGAAGACAAGAAGGGCATTTACCGGCTGACGATCAAACCGGGGAAAAACGATCTCGGAGAGATTTCGGTCGATGCCTCGCTGTTCGAGTAAGAACACCGGTTTTCGTAGCTGGAATTTCGGTAGAAATTCGCATAAGTCGCCGGTTTCTGCGATTCCGGCAACTGGTGTGGCCGATGGGCAACTACTTACAATCCGCCGTGCGGTGACGCCGCAAAGTAAACGAATGAACTCGTTGAGAGCCAGGTAAAGCGGCTGGTCGTTCAGCGAAGAGTCCACACTTCGGAGAAGAACGAAATGGCAGGGACGAACGCCTTCGGCGCGTTGGCAACACTGAACACGAACGGCGGAGACGTCCAGTACTATCGGTTGAGAAAGCTCGCCGAAGACGGGTTGTGCGATCTCGACTCGCTGCCATTCTCCATCCGAGTTCTGCTGGAAGCATGTCTCCGCAACGAGGACGGGTTCACAGTCAGCAAGGACGATGTTGCCGGACTGGCCAAGTGGGACGCGGCTAACGTTGCTCAGGTCGAACTTCCGTTTAAGCCGGGCCGAGTCGTTCTGCAGGACTTTACCGGTGTGCCGGCGGTTGTTGACCTTGCTGCTCTTCGGTCGGCAATGGTTCGCATGGGTGGCGACCCGAAGAAGATCAACCCGCTCGTTCAATGTGACCTTGTGATTGACCACTCAGTGCAGGTCGACCAGTTCGCTTCGAGCGGCGCGTTGCAGTTCAACGTCGACAAAGAGTTCGAGCGAAACCAGGAACGTTATCAGTTCCTGCGTTGGGGCCAGCAGGCGTTCGACAATTTTCGCGTCGTGCCTCCGGCGACTGGTATCGTCCACCAGGTCAACCTTGAGTATCTGGCAGAAGTCGTGCTGACCAAGGACGGCGTCGCCTTCCCGGACAGTCTCGTCGGAACGGACAGCCACACGACGATGATCAATGGCCTCGGAGTTGTTGGCTGGGGCGTGGGCGGGATCGAGGCCGAGGCGGTCATGCTTGGGCAGCCGATTTACATGCTGACTCCAGAAGTCGTCGGCTTCAAGCTGACCGGCAAGCTGGCTGAAGGGGCGACAGCGACGGACCTCGTGTTGACGGTGACTCAGACATTGCGAGCCCACGGTGTCGTTGGCAAGTTTGTCGAATTCTTCGGACCCGGCCTGAGTGCTCTCAGTCTTGCTGACCGAGCGACGCTGGCGAACATGGCTCCTGAATACGGCGCGACGATGGGCTTCTGCCCGGTCGATGAAGAGACGCTGAATTACCTTCGAAAGACGGGCCGCGACGCGAACCTCGTCGATCTGGTCGAGCGTTACACGAAAGAGCAGGGGCTCTTCCACACGGCTGATTGCCCCGATCCGAAATTCACCAGCACGTTGGAACTCGACATGAGCACGGTCTTACCGTCTCTGGCCGGACCAAAGCGGCCGCAGGATCGGATTCTACTCAGTGAGATGAAGTCAACGTGGCAGCGCGATCTCAAAGACGTTTTCAGTCGCAACGAGCCGGTAGCTCCGCAGAAAGTCGACGATCCTGACCAACCTTCCGAAATCACAGACGGTTCAGTGGTCATCGCAGCGATCACAAGCTGCACGAATACCAGTAACCCGTCGGTCATGGTTGGAGCTGGTCTGGTTGCTCGAAATGCGGCGGCAAAGGGGCTGACTCGCAAACCGTGGGTCAAGACGAGCCTTGCTCCCGGCAGCCGCGTTGTCACCGAATACCTGGAGAAGTCAGGTCTCGACAAAGATTTGGAGAAGCTTGGTTTTTTCACCGTCGGATATGGCTGCACGACGTGTATCGGAAACAGTGGTCCGCTGCCGGATCCCGTTGCCAACGCCGTGAATGCAGGCGATCTGGTTGTTTCGTCGGTCCTTTCTGGAAACCGAAACTTCGAAGGCCGAGTCAATCCGCTGGTTAAGGCAAACTATCTGGCCAGCCCACCGCTGGTCGTTGCGTACGCGATTGCCGGGACGACGGACATCGATCTGGTCACTGAGCCACTTGGGCAGGACACCGAGGGCAACGACGTCTTCCTGAAAGATATCTGGCCGAGTCAGCAGGAAGTCACCGACACGGTTGCCGCATCGATGAGTCCTGAGCAATTCATTGAGCAATACGCCGGTGCGGCCTCGGGCCCACCGCAGTGGCAGGCGATCCCGACCTCAGAAGGCGACCTTTACGAATGGAACGACGCCAGCACCTACGTCCAGGAGCCGCCGTTCTTCGTCGACATGTCTCCAGAACCGTCTCCAATTAAGTCAATCGACGGGGCACGGTGTCTGGTTTCGGTTGGCGATTCCACCACGACTGACCACATTAGTCCGGCCGGAGCGATCAAGCCGGACTCCCCGGCGGGACACTTCCTGCAGGACAGCGGCGTCGGCGTTGCCGACTTCAACAGCTTCGGCAGCCGCCGCGGCAATGACCGAGTCATGACACGAGGCACCTTCGCCAACATCCGCCTGCGAAACCTGCTGGCGCCCGGCACGGAAGGCGGCGAGACGATCTACCTGCCGACCAGTGAGCCGACCTCGATTTACGACGCGGCCATGAAGTACCGCGAAACGGGTACTCCGCTGGTCGCTCTGGCTGGAGCCGAGTACGGCACGGGTTCGTCTCGCGACTGGGCAGCCAAGGGAACCTATCTGCTGGGAATTCGAGCCGTCATCGCGACCTCTTTCGAACGAATCCATCGTTCGAATCTCGTCGGAATGGGTGTGTTGCCGCTTCAGTTTCGTGACGGCGAAAGTCGCGAGGCTCTCGACCTGGACGGGACGGAAGAATTCGACATCGCTTTGTCAGACGATCTCAAACCGCTGCAGGCGGTCGAGGTGACTGCCCGCAAGTCAGACGGCTCGATGGTTAACTTTGTGACGACGTGCCGCATCGATACGCCGGTCGAAGTCGAGTACTACCGCAACGGCGGCATCCTTCACACAGTCCTGCGGCAACTCGCGAAGTCGTAAGACGAGTAAATGGTGCGTGAGAGAATTCTGCGAGGAAGCGAGGCTCAAACATGATCCAGGAATCTGATTCAGTTTTTGATCTCACACCGTCGGAGAAGCTCCAGCTTGTCGAAGACCTGTGGGATGATCTGGCTTCGAATCCGGAAGACGTTGTGATCCACGATTGGCAGAAGGAAGAACTGGATCGAAGAAAAGAAAGCCTGCAGCAACTGCCAGGCGTCGGAACTTCATGGGACGACGTGAAACGCCGTATTCGACGAATTCATGAGCGTTGAGTTAGTGATCACTGCTGAGGCTGAGCGGGACATCACTGAGGCTTTCTCGTGGTATGAAGATCACGTGTGGGACTTGGCGAAGAGTTTCTGACGTGTCTCGATGCCAGTCTGCAGGGGCTCAAAAGGATGCCCGAAATGCACGCCGTCGCCTCCCGGACTTTTCGTCGAGCATTGGTCAGGCGTTTTCCATACGCCGTATTTTACGAATTCGAGGATCAACGAGTTGTTGTCTACAGTGTGTTTCACACCGCTCGGGATCCAGGAAAGTGGCGACGACGCCTTCAATAGTTGCAGAATCATTTGCTGAATCATTCAGCCAGGAAATACGTGATGAAAGCTCTGCAGTTTGAGGAACCGAAGAAGATTATTCAGATCGAGATTGATGATCCGGGCCAGCCGGGGCCGGGACAGGCTTTGGTGCGTACCCATCGGATGGGCGTTTGTGGGACGGACCTTGGCGGCTTTCTGGGGAAGATGCCTTTCTTCAAGTATCCGCGAGTGCCGGGTCACGAGCTGGGTGTGGAAGTCGTCTCGGTCGGCGAAGGCGTCTCCAACGTGCAGGTGGGAGACCGCTGCAGCGTCGAGCCGTACATGAATTGCGGAGAGTGCTATGCCTGTCGCAAAGGCAATGGCAACTGCTGCGAAACGCTCAACGTGATCGGTGTCATGGTCGACGGCGGGCTGTGCGAGCGATTCATTATTCGCGCAGACAAACTGCACGCTTCAACGAAGCTGACGATGGAGCAGCTCGCTCTTGTCGAAACGTTGGCCATCGGCTGTCACGCGACGGATCGTGGAGACGCCAAAGACGGCGACCATGTTTTGATCATCGGAGCCGGTCCAATCGGCCTGGCGACGCTCGAGTTCACTCGTCTGACTGGTGCGACGGTGACTGTCATGGACATGGTCGAGTCTCGTCTGGAATTCTGCCGGGAGAACTACGGACTTGAACACACGGTCCTGTTCAGTGGCGACGGATCCGAAGTCGATCAGATGAAAGAGATCACGGGCGGCGACATGTACGCTGTCGTGACCGACGCCACCGGGCACAACGGTTCGATGAGCAATGCTCTGAATTTCTGTGCTCACACCGGCGTGCTGGTTTACGTTGGCATTTCGACCGCCGAAGTCAGCTACCCGCATCCCTGGCAGCATCGCCGAGAGCTCGACATTCGCGGTTCGCGTAACGCGTTGCCGGCCGACTTTCCTCGGATCATCGGCCTGATCGAAGATGGCACGATCAATACCGATCCATGGGTGACTCACCGCTGCGGATTTGACGAAGTGATCGACAATTTCGAGTCGTATACTCGACCGGAAACGGGCGTTATTAAGGCAGTCATTGAAGTCGCCAACTGAATTGCTGGCGATGGCTTGAGTCCCGTTGCTGAGTTTTGAACGCGAACTCTGAGACGCTGGCACATCGTCGAGAAGGTGGCGGTAAGGATCAGCCTGGGAATAAGTGCGTGGGCCAGGTTTGAAACCTGCCTCGGCAGGATGCAATCCTGCTCCACGCCATGACGGTTCTTGTTAGCACGCCCATAGGCGACGAGCGTTATTCAGGCATCGGGTATGGATCGGCGAATGAACCGAAGGCCCCCAGTCCGCCGTCGACTTCGAGATCGGTCGCGGTGACGAATGACGCGGCCGGGCTGCTTAGCCAGAGAACTGCTGCGGCGACTTCGTCGGGCTTACCGATGCGGCCAAGTGGGTGGCGGTTGGCGAGTTCTTTTTCTCCGCCTTGAGCTTCAAGGCTGGCTCGGACGAGCGGTGTGTCGATTGCTCCGGGAGAAACGGAGACCACGCGGATTCCATCGCGAGCGTACTCGATTCCCCATTGGCGAGCCTGATGAAGATTTGCGGCTTTGATGGGGCCATACGTCGGAACCTGTCGCGCGGTGCGGTGAGCCTGTCCGCTGGACATGTTTACGATGACGCCGCTGGTTTGTTGCTTCATGACTCGCACGGCGTGTTTGGCGAGGAATGTGTATCCGGAGAGGTTGATGGCGAGCATTCGGTCCCATAGTTCGGCAGGCAGCTCGTCGAGTGGCACGTAGGATGATGGTGGCTGGATGGCTGCGTTGTTGACGAGGATGTCCAGGCCACCGTGCTGCTCGACCGCAAAAGAAACGGCGTTCTGACAGTCTTCTTCCATCGACGTGTCGCCCCGTACAAAGTTGATGCTTTCATTCAGAGTCGTGGCTGCGGCTTCGTCAACATCCATGCAGACGACCGTCGCGCCGGACTCGTTGAAGGCGTCGCAAATGGCTCGCCCGATGCCGTTGGCGCCGCCGCTGACAAGGGCAACTCGACCGGCGTTGTTGTGACTGACCGAGCCTGCTGGGCGAACGTTTGGCATGACTGGATTTCCGAGTTTGGATGCTTCGTTGATCAAACTAAGTAAGTTGGTTGCCATCGGCTGCGGCTGACGATCGGATGTTACCTCCGACGAATATCGAAGCAATCTGGGGGGCTGATATTACGAAGCCTTCTCGAAGTGCACCCACGATTCGGGGCCTGTTGACTGAAATGTCTCGTATGTCCGGTCCGGAATTTCTACCGTTTTCGTTACTGAAAAGTCATAAGGGGTGTATCTGTTTGCAGGAATATCGCTCAGTCGCAGAGTGCCTGTTGTGCTCTCAAGGGTCGCCGCTACAATCCCCGGCGATAGCAGCGGCCACGTTCGAACTCGTTGTTTCGAACATCGCTGCACAAGTTTCTTGAGGAAGTGAAGTAATGGCTGAAGGCACGATCAAAAAGTTGACTGAAAAGGGCTTCGGATTTATCGACACAGGCGGAGGGAACGATATGTTCTTCCACATGTCGAACCTTGACGGTGTCCAGTTCGAGCAGTTGTACGAAGGGCAGCAGGTTACGTACACCGCTGGCCACGGACCAAAGGGACCACGAGCAGAAGATGTTCGCCCTGTCTAACTGCTGAAAACGTTGAACTCCTGAGAGCCGGTGAGCATTTGCTTGCCGGCTTTCTTCATTCCTGTACGCAATTTCGAACGGTTGCCTCTTTTCCATTCTGTTGACGACGCAGACTTATTCACGACGCAGAGACCTCACCATGACGAAGCAAACGATTCGAGTCGCCATCAACGGAACCGGATTCGCCGCTGACTATACAGCTAAGACTTACGGGATGATTCCTCACCGAAATGGTGTTGAGATTGAACTTGCCGGAGTCGTTTCCGGGCGCCGCGAGAACGCCGAGAGCTTCGCCGCTTCGCACAATGTATCGTCGGCGTTCGAGTGTCATGCGGAGATGCTCGAAGCAGTCAAGCCAACAATCGACAACGTCTGCTGCGCGAACTTCGCTCACGGCCCGTACACGATGGAAGCTGCCCGCGCGGGCGTGCCGGTGATCGTTCTCGAAAAGCCGCCGGTTATCTGGCCCGGCTATTCCGAGGGGCGAGAGGCTGACGCGGCGACAAGAAAACGCGAGTCGATGGAGTATCTCGCCGAAGTTTTTGACGTCGTTCGCGAGTCTGGATCGAAGCTGCTTTACGCTGAAGACTTTGTTTACTTCGACGGGATGAAGGGGATTGTTGAGCTACTCGCGGAAGCTCAGAAGACGGGCAAGGGCAAGGTACTTTATCAGCGCGGAGTTTGTGCGCATCAGGGCTCGCATGCGCCGGCGTATGACACTCCGGCAAAGTCCGGTGGCGGAGCGCTGTTCAATAAGGCGTGCCACCCGCTGGGGCCGGCTCTTTACCTGAAACAGGTCGAGGGCATTCTTGCAAACGGAAAACCGATTCGACCTGTGTCGGTTTCGGCGGCGGCGATGCAGGTGTTGAAGCATCAGCCGGAGTCGAGCGGAGAGTTCTTTCGAGTCATGCAGAATGTTGACGACTTCGGGCGACTGATGGTCGTGTTCGAGGATCAGACAATTGCGGAAGTCATCGGGCACGATTTGAGTATCAGTGGGATTCGCAATGAGTTTTCCGTGATCACCGATTTTGCTCAATACGATCTGCGAGTGAATCCGAACAACGAAAACGAACTCTTCATGCCGAACGCAGATCACGCGGGCAATCTGCTGGTACGTGAAAAGTTGCCGACGGCGCAGGGGACGAGTTTTCCTCGACCCAACCAGTTCTATTCGCACGGCTACGTCGGCGAGATGAACGACGCTGTCGCGTGTGCGTTGAACGAGGATCAGTTTCCTCAATCCGGAGCGTTGTTGGCCTGGGACACGATGGCGATTCTGATGGCGGGTTATGAGAGCTCGGATCAGGCCGGAGCAGCGGTCGACATCACCGAATACACAACGGCCGGTCGGCAGTTTGACGCTTGCGAGATCCCGAATCCGGCTCTGTTCGGAAGCGTGTTTCAGCGAGTTTGAAATCGCCGATGTCGGGTAGAGGCCTGTCAGGCTTTGGCGGTTGCATCGTTCGCTGTATTTCCAGGCGGCGTCTTTCTGACGAACGCACGAGGCGGGCAGGCAAATAACGTTACGAGAACGGTCAGGCCAAACAGCGAGTACATCGTGGTGAAAGCCCACGGATCGAGTTCGAGAAACAGTGCGTCGTGAACAACGTTTGCGATGAAATCTCCGTTGTACGACGTCGCGCCGGATTTTGTGCGGAGATGATTTTCGAGCGTTGTCAACGGGCAGGTAATACCGAGCCAGCTCTCGATCACGACGATCGAAATGGCCAGCAAATGGCCAGCAAATGGCCAGCAAATGGCCAGCAAATGGCCAGCAAATGGCCAGCAAA
>JBLFXD010000121.1:0-11413 GCA_047611045.1 Planctomycetaceae bacterium
TGAGATACGAAATCCAGATACTCTTCCGACGAAACAGCGGACAGGTGCGGGAACGGATCCTGGGGTTCGGTTAGCTGTCAGAAGCGGACTCGACCCGTACCATCCGATGCTACAAACATGCGTCTGATCGGGCGGCAAGCAACCAGCCTACAGATACTTGGCATCTTGACACGTCGGAAGGATTTCTATGAGGCGTCGAATTGTAACTGCTCGCTTGCTGGTTATTGGGCTTTGTGTCGTGATTTCGTTTTCGGGAGCGTGCCGGGGCAGAGCCGGTGATGCCTGGCCGGAGCTGCCGGCAAAGAACGCCACCGTTTCGATTCCTGCGCAGGAGTGGCCTCAGAAGCCGGGGCCGCGGAGTGTCGACATTTCGATCCACTATCCGGACGGGACGATCGGGAGTGTCACGAAGTCGACGGGGCTCATGCTGACTCTGCACAACTGGGGCGGGACGTTCTGTGCGGGGACGGCGAATCCCACTGCGCTCGCGAAGCGGCTCGATGTTGTCGCCATTTGCGTCAACTATCTGCAGAGCGGAAGGCAGGCGTCGATCAAGGATCCGGAGCCGTACGACTTTGGGTACCTGCAGGGGCTCGACGCGTTGCGGGCGTTGTGGTTTGTGTTCGACGGACTGAAGCAGAAGGAGTTGCCGTTCGAGTCAGGTCGCATCTTCGCGACTGGTGGATCTGGCGGTGGCAACGTGACTCAGATGGTCAACAAGCTGGCTCCTCGGACGTTTGCCTGTGTGATCGACATGTGCGGCATGGCGAAGCTCAGCGACGACATGGCGTTCAACTTGCCGGGCGGCAGCGGACTGAACGCTCGATGGAGCAAGGATCCGAAGAGTCCCAACTGGCTGTCTCCAGCGGCGCAGGAAATTCGGTTTGTCGGAAACCGAGCGCATCTGGCCGTGACAAAGAGTCTGAAGAGTTCCTGCAGGATCGTCGTCGTTCACGGAGTCGACGATTCGACCTGCCAGTTCAAAGAGAAGCAGGAACTGGTGGCAAACATGCAGGCCGCCGGTCTGGACGTCGAGCCGCATTTCATCACGAAGGACGATCTCGACGGCAAGGTCTTTACCAGCAGCGGACACGCCTTGGGTAATCGTACGGAAATTTTGTTTCAGGTCGCGGGCAAGTATCTCGAAGTGGGACATGCTGAGACATCTCGAACACGCAGCGGCCCGTCAGATTTCGAACGACGTGACTCGCAGGTCACGTACCCGGTGACTGGCGGAAATTACGTCATCTCTTACGAGGCGGGCTACCCGGTCGGCAGGTTCGTTGACGACGACCAATCTGCCCCGTCGAAATGAAGCGACTCTGTGGGCTGGAACTATGCTTCCTCGTCGTCGTGAGCGAAATCGTCGTCGGAGCTGTGTCGCTGGCGGCGTTCGTTCATGAACGCGGACGAGTCGTCGCCGAGGTCAAAGTCATCGGGATTGGTCGAAACATCTTTGAGGTAGCGTCGCCGTTTCCGGTTTCCCGATTGCTTGATCGAGCGTTTGAGTTGTCGCAGAACTCGTTTGTCGTCGGACATCGGACTGCTCCGGTTGGAGTTGGTAGTGAGTTCTTGTTGGGAGCCGAAGCCGTCTTCGGCGGCGACGTTTGCGAACGTCGCTTGAGCCGTCCAGAAACGTGACGGGCGTTGCGGGTTCGCGCTGTTTGCGGAAACTCTTTTCGATCGTGGCAGAAACCTTTTGAAGCGTTATCTTGACAATGAATTCGCGACTGATCCGGACGAGGCTCTGGAAACCCAACCAACAGATGATCTACGGAGCGAGCACTTATGAAACACTGGTCCCTCCATGCGGTGCTGATCGCCGCGATTCTCATTCTCCCGTCGGTACTGCATGCTGCTGACCAGGCCGCAGCCTCGCCTCAGAAGAGCGTTCAGTACGAAGGCAAAGTGACGGTTCGGCAGAATTATCTGCTGTCCCTTCCGGACGGTTACGAGAAGCAGGATGCGTGGCCACTGTTGATCTTTCTGCACGGATCGGGCGAACGAGGAGACGACCTTGAACGGGTCAAGGTGCACGGTCCTCCGAAACTGATCGACGCCGGAAAGAAGTTTCCGTTTATCGTTGTTTCACCGCAGTGTCCGAAGAATCAACACTGGCAGGCGAGCGTGCTCGATGGGCTGCTCGACGGTCTGCGGAGCAAACTGAAGGTCGATCCGAAAAGGGTCTACCTGACGGGCCTCAGCATGGGCGGACAGGGAACGTACAGCTGGGCGGCGTTGTCGAAGGAACGGTTCGCGGCGATCGTTCCAATCTGCGGACGTGGCGATCGAACGTGGGGGCCGCGACTGGCTGGTCTGCCGACGTGGATCTTTCACGGAGTCAAAGACACGGCTGTGCCGTTTGAGAAATCGGAGCAAATGGTGAAGGCTCTGAAGAAGGCCGGCGGCGAGCCACTCTTCACAATCTACCCCGAAGTCGGACACGACTCATGGACCGAGACCTACGACAATCCGGAGCTCTATAAGTGGTTGCTGCAGCAGTCGCGTTGAAGAGGCTGTGAGCGGTAGTCCTTTTTCGCCGGAGCAGCTGAACAATGATCTTCAGACAGACGGAAACGCACTCGTGATCCGAACATCGCTACTCTCCACGCTGATAACTGCAGCGTTCATGCTTGCCGCGTTGTTCTCTCCGGGGCCGTCCGTTGCGAATCAGAAAGATGCCGATGACCGTGTCGTCTGGGAATACACCGGAGGCTTCGGAAAATCCTGGTTCACGGATCTCGGTAATAAAAAGTGGATCATCTACCTGGGCAACTCGACGACGGTACTCAACGTCGAAGAAGAGCGAACGCCTGAATTCATTACGCTTCGCAGTCCATCGACCGGGCTGTGGACCCGACTACACAGAGACTACGGCGAACTGCGGCGGGCTCCCGAGGGACCTTGGAAACGCTGGAACGCAAAAGGCCGCTGGGTCGGACGCGACGCCTTGCCGAAGAACGCCGTCGCGTTTGATGACTACCAGATTCGCGTGCTTTACTTCGTTCCGTCAGACCGTAAACCGGTGCCAGACTACGAGGCGAAGATCCGAGTTGTACTGGCGTACGTCGAAGAGCTTTATCGGTCCAGCCCCTCTCTTCGTCGACTGAAGTTGAAACGTCTGCCGTTTGAACGCGACGGCGATGAGCCTCGAATTCATCTCGTTCAAGCTGACAAACCCGCGTCCTTCTTTAATGAAGGCTGGGAAGCTCACAACGGGGTCCAACTCAAACGGTTATCGGACTACGTGAAACAGAAACTGTACGATCCCGCTCTCCGAACGACGTTGATCATTCCAGAGACATGGGAAACTGGCCCGGCAGACGATGTCTGGCCGGGCCATGTCGCCCGAGCCGGAGTCATTTCTCCCGAGGGGGGAATTGCTGCCTATTCCGGCTGGATCCTGCAGGACAAGTTCTGCGCGACTTCTGTCGCAGAGCAGCGGCGATTGTTTTTCGACAAGACACCCGTTCCCGGAAGACGGTCGTTCGGCGTTCCCGGCAACAACTCACCCGTCTTTCAGTTTGTGGAGAACGGAATCGGCGGAGTTGCCCATGAACTCGGCCACGCTCTTGGACTGCCGCACGACAACCGCAACTCGGCTGTCAATATCATGGGCAGCGGATTTCGCAATATTCGCTTCAATTTTGATCCACAAAGTCCGTCATCAAAACGTGCTGTGATTTCCGTCGACAATGGACGCCTCCTGATGTCTTCCCGTTACCTCGGCCAGGACGTGAACGTCGACGACTACGATGCTCCAGCGATCGAAGCAAAGATGACCCGAACGAAGACTGGAAGAATCCTGTTCAACATCGACGTGACAGACGAAACAGAACTGAGAGCCTTGGTGGTCGCTCGGTTCGACGCCTCGACCAGCGTTCTGTTCGGCAAGGCGCTGCGAGGCAGGAAGCAGTCTGTTCGAGAACTGGTGGATGCAGGAATCAACGAAAGGACAACCGGATTTCGAATTATGGTGATCGACAGTGGGGGCAACACGACCGTTAAACAGGTCCCGCTAAGTGATCTTGCTCAGTAAGAGACGACCACCATGCAGTCCACTGCCGCCTGCAGCCGAATCGAACTACGATTCACCAAGTCTACCACCATCTTCAGTCTCGCAATTTTATCAGGGATGTCCAATGCGTCTTCAATTGCGGTCATTGGCTGCTGTCATACTCGCCGCTTCGCTCGTCACTGCCATCAGCGCGGCCGATCAGCCAAACGTGCTGATCATCATGGCTGACGACTGCACGTTCAGCGATCTTCCGTTGTACGGTGGGGAGAACGCGAAGACTCCGAACATTGACCGGCTGGCTTCGGAAGGGCTTACTTTTAATAAGGCGTACCTTTCGTCGGCGATGTGTCAGCCTTGTCGTGCGGAGCTATTCTCTGGTCAGTATCCAATGAGGAATGGTTGTGCGTGGAATCACTCAGCCAGTCGCCCCGAAACGACATCCATGCCGCAGCATCTTGGCAAGCTCGGCTACCGAGTGGGAATTGCCGGCAAGGTGCACGTCAAACCTCAGTCTGCATTTTCGTTTGAAAAGGTCGGCGGGTTTGATCCCAGTTGCGTGCGCAACCCGACGAACGAGCATGATCTGACTTCTCTGCGAGAGTTCGTGACTCGTGATGCGGACAGTCCGTTCTGTCTGGTTGTTGCTCTCGTCGAGCCGCACGTTCCGTGGGTGATGGGCGACGTTTCGCAGTATCCTCAGAAGAAAATCAAGCTGCCGCCGCACATCGCGGACACTTTGCGAACCCGTCAGGACTTCGCCAGCTATCTGGCTGAGATTACTTATATGGATGGGCAGGTCGGCGAGATCCTGGAGACGCTCGATAAGTCCGGCCGCAGCGACGACACGCTCGTCCTGTTTACGTCGGAGCAGGGGTCTCAGTTTCCGGGTTGCAAATGGACTAACTGGGACACGGGACTGCACACCGCGCTGATCGCTCGATTGCCCGGCGTCACGACTGCCGGGAAACGAACTGACGCTCTTGTGCAGTACGCCGATGTGCTGCCGACGTTGCTCGATCTAGCAGGTTCACCTGTCAAGAACGGAGAACTTGACGGCAGCAGCTTCCTGTCGGTGATTCGCGGCGAGCAGGACTCGCATCGCGAGTTCGTTTACGGCATGCACAACAACATTCCGGAAGGGCCCGCGTATCCGATCCGAACGGTCACCGACGGAACGTGGCGATACATCCGAAATCTGACGCCGGACGAACTCTACATCGAAAAACACCTGATGGGGCTGCAGGGAAGAGCCGCTTTGAACAATCCGTACTGGGCGACGTGGATCTGGGACAGCCATTCGAACTCGCGGACTTACGATCTCGTCAAGCGTTACATGCGCCGCCCGCCCGAGCAGCTCTATCGCACAGCGGACGATCCGTTTGAGATGCATAACCTGGCAGATGACAAGGACCATTCCGCCGTTCTGAATCGGCTGAGCAAGGAACTCGATCGTTGGATGGCCTTACAAGGGGATCCAGGAATCCCGCAGGACACCCAGGAATCAATCGGCGCCGCTCGACGCGGCAAGCACCGATTCTTTCCACCTGATACTCCGTAGGGTGGGCACTGCCCACCAATCACGAAATTCTGTAGGGTGCGTCTCGAATCATTGTTTAGGCAGAAGTTGCGGAGATGGTTGTCAGAACGCACCTTGCACAATTACGGAATCGTGAAATTTCAACAGAAGGTCACAAAGGCTTCGCTCGGTTGGCAACTTCTGTTTTGACTCTTCGTGTTCTTCGCGACCTTCTGTTCAAGATTCTGGTCCGCGAAGAACTCTTCAGAAAAGTTTGGGACATGCAGAATCGACTCTCAATTAAATGTTGCTTTTGGACGCTCGCCATTCTTCTGACATTCTCCGGTGCAGGATTTGGCGAACTGCGAGCAGAAGAAGACGTCGACGGTCCACGCACTGTTGACTTTGCTCGTGAGGTGCTGCCGATTCTTTCGAACAAGTGCTTCGTTTGCCACGGGCCGGATTCGAATGAAGAAGGTCAGCTTCGACTCGACACTTTCGAAGGGGCGACGGAAGTTCGCAGCGGTTATCAGTCGATCAATCCAACGTCGCCCAAGCAAAGCGAGCTGCTGGCGAGGATCAACTCGGTCGAAGAACCGATGCCTCCCGCCGATGCCGAGAAGCAGCTCACGCCTGCAGAACGAGACGTGCTTTCACGCTGGGTGAAGCAGGGCGGAGAGTACGCGATGCACTGGGCGTTCGTGCCGCCTCAGAAGCAGCCACCAACGATCAGCGACGCTTTGATTCGAAATGAAGTCGACGCATTCCTGCTGACGAAGATGCGATCCAAGGGCGTCGCCTTCGCTGCGGAAGCTGATCGTAGAGTTCTCGCGAGACGTGCTGCTCTGACGTTGACCGGACTGCCGCCGGATCCTGAGCAACTGAATCAGTTCCTGAACGACTCAAGCGATGACGCCTACGAAAAATTCGTCGATGAATTGCTGAAGAGTCCGCGGTTTGGCGAGCATCAGGCAAGGTACTGGCTGGACGCCGTTCGCTACGGCGACACTCACGGTTTGCATCTGGACAATCGGCGAGGGATTTACCCGTACCGTGACTGGGTGGTGCGGGCGTTGAATCAGAATCTCCCGCTCGATCAATTCATTACTTGGCAGCTGGCCGGCGATTTGGTTGCGAATCCAACGCTTGAGCAGAAGATTGCCACTGGGTATGTCCGCCTGAATCCATCGACGGGGGAAGGTGGTGCGATTCCCGCCGAGTTTCAAATGAAGAACAACTTCGACCGGGTCGAAACTTTGGGTACGGTGTTTCTGGGAATGTCGCTGACGTGTGCCCGGTGCCACACGCACAAGTACGACCCGATTCCGCAGACCGAGTACTACCGGCTGCTGGCCTTTTTCAACAGCACTGCCGAGCCGTCGATGGACGGCAATAAGTACGAGTACGGTCCTGTCGCGAAGGCTCCGAAGGATCACGCGGCGTGGGACCAGTGGAGGCAGCTTTCAGAACAGCGAGGCGGACTGATTCGTCAGGTCTATAACCATCTTGAAAATGGTGGCGAGGTTGCCAACGCGACGCTTCAGAAATGGCTGGGCAGTTCAGATGTGGATCGCCTGGCGATGCTGGCCGATCCTGACGGCGGGTTGGCTCAGTTCAAACTGCAGGACAAGGCTGTTGAAGTGAAGAAGAACATCGAGCATGCAGAAGCTGCCTTCACGACAACGCTGGTTGCCCAGGATCTTCCGCAGCCGCGAAATACCCAGGTTCTTAATCGTGGCGAGTACGACCTGCCGATCGGCGATCCGCTGCAGCCGGGAATTCTGAAAGTGATGGGAAGCTTCCCGGAAGATGCACCGCGAAATCGGTTAGGGCTCGCTCGGTGGTTGACGTCGCGCGAGCATCCGCTGACTTCTCGCGTTCTGATCAACCGTGTCTGGCAGCGAGTGTTCGGCGAGGGGCTCGTGCGAACTCCGGAAGACTTCGGTTTGCAGGGACAGCAACCGACTCACCCCGAACTGCTTGACTGGCTGGCCGTCGAGTTGCAGGACTCCGGTTGGAACCTCAAGCACGTGCTCAAGCTGATGGTGACCAGCCGAGCGTTTCGACAGAGTTCGGCGTGGCGCGACGACGTGTCGGATCCGGAGAATCTGCTGTTTGCTCGCGGGCCGGGATACCGACTCGACGCTGAAGTGCTGCGGGACGTCGCGCTTTGGGCCAGTGGTCTGCTTGACCCGTCGATGGGCGGCGAAGGCGTGAAACCGTACCAGCCGGTCGGCATGTGGAAGGCGTTGGCTCACCCCGGCAGCAATACGAAGGACTACGTCGCGGACAAGGGGCGACTGCTCTATCGCCGCAGCCTTTACGTTTACTGGAAGCGGACCAGCCCGCACCCGATGATGACGCTATTCGACGCGCCGGACCGTGAGTCCAGCTGCGTGCGTCGTTCGCGGACGAACACTTCGCTGCAGTCACTCGGCCTGCTCAACGAAACGCAGCGGATTGAAATGTCCCGCAAGCTGGCCGAACGACTGCTGCTCGAAGCAGATTCGGACAAAGCGCGGCTGGATCGACTCTTCGAACTGCTCGCCAGCCGGAGTCCGACCGATCGAGAGTCGGCAACCTGTCTGGGGCTTTTGCAAGTGATGAAACAACGGTTCGGTGAGACGCCCGCCGACGCGTTGGCCCTGCTCTCGCAGGGGGAAGCGGCTCGAAGTGAGAAGCTTGATCCTGCCGAACTGGCTGCCTGGACTCAGGTTGCTGTGACAGTTCTTGCCAGCGACGTCTCGATTCTACTTTACTGATCACGGTGATTATCCGAGGCCTACTGACACCACAGACTCGAACTTTTAGACTTACGGTAGAACTTATGCAAAACGTCAACCCGATTCGCGAACACGAGCTGATGCTGACTCGACGTCAGTTGTTTGGGCGAGCGGCGCTCGGCCTGGGCACTGCGGCGATGAGCCAGCTGATGGCGTCGGAGTCGCAGGCTGCTCGCAGCGGAGTGCTTCCGGCGACGCATCACGCCGCGAAGGCCAAACGCGTGATCTACCTCTTCATGAGCGGAGGACCCAGCCATCTCGACCTATGGGATTACAAGCCCGGCCTGACAAAGAAATTCAACCAGCAGTTGCCGCCGGAAGTTCGCAACGGCCAGCGAGTCACCGGCATGACCGCCAATCAGAAAAGCGGTCTACCCATCTGTCCTTCGAAGTACCGTTTCACGAAACACGACAACAACGATCGAGGTTTGTGGGTCAGCGAATTGCTCCCGCACATGGCGAGCGTCGCGAAGGACATTTGCGTTACGTACAGCACGTTTACCGAAGCCATCAACCACGACCCGGCTATTACTTACATTCAGACGGGCAGCCAGATTCCCGGCCGGCCAAGCCTTGGGGCATGGCTCAGCTACGGCCTGGGCAGCATGAACGAGAACCTGCCGCATTACGTGGTGATGCACGCTCGAACGAATCATCCAGAACAGAGTCTGTTTAACCGGCTCTGGGGCCCGGGATTTCTGCCGTCCGATCACCAGGGCATGCTGATGCGCAGCCAGGGAGACCCGGTGCTGTATCTCAGCAACCCGGCCGGCGTCTCCAGCAGCGATCGCCGCGTTCAGTTGGACGCTCTCGCGGCGTTGAACAACGAGCAGTACAAGCGGTTTGCCGATCCGGAAATCGTCGCCCGCATCCGCCAGCACGAAATGGCCTATCGGATGCAGACGTCCGTGCCGGAGTTAATGGACCTGTCGACTGAGTCCAAAGAAACGTTCGAACTTTACGGCGAAGACGCGAAAACTCCGGGGACTTTCGCCGCTTGCTGCCTGAATGCTCGACGGCTTGCGGAACGCGGGGTTCGCAACATCCAGATCTTCCATCGAGGCTGGGACGCGCACGGCGGACTTCCTCGCGAGCACGGTTCACAGTGCAAAGATATCGACCAGGGCAGTGCGGCGCTGATTCGAGACCTCAAACAGCGCGGCATGCTTGAGGACACGCTGGTCGTTTGGGGTGGCGAGTTCGGCCGGACTGTGTATTGCCAGGGAAATCTCACTAAAGAGAACTACGGCCGGGATCACCACCCTCGCTGCTTCACAACCTGGATGGCCGGCGGCGGAGTCAAACCAGGCATCACCTACGGACAGACCGACGAGTACGGCTACAACATTGCCGACTCCGACGGCGTTCCATTGAATCCGCAACCAGGCAAAGAGAAATGGACGCCCGGCACGATGCACATCCACGATCTCAACGCGACGATTCTGCATTTGCTCGGCATCGACCACAAACGACTGACGTACCGGTACCAGGGAAGAGACTTCCGCCTGACCGACGTCCACGGCCACGTCGTCCACGACGTGATTGCGTAACTTGCGAGTCGCGGCGTCAAGTTCGAATTGCCAGGGAATCTCGGGCGACTATCCCGCGCCGGTCGACATTGCAATTGGGCCTTGAACAGTAGGCGACTGGATCAACCTGAAAAGTTATCAGCCAGCCACTGCGAAGCCAGAAAGGCCGGCCTGGACACGCAGCCATTGTTCCTGAATGTGCCTGCGATTAGCGGCAGAATGCGCCCCGTTACGACTACGGGATGGGCGTGGGGCGATCCTGCCGACAGACTCTTTCTGTCGACTCTCACGGTCAGTTCCCGATCCCGACCGCTCGAGACTGAACATTCGAGTGAGTCGACGATTGGAGCCATTGCGACATCTGACACGACCACAACCGTACTTCTTTCATGCAAGGCCAATCCTGACAATACTCAGTGTACACAAGTGTTTTTTTGAAGAGTCATTGTACAGACTTGCTAGCGGTTGACATTAGCAATTGGGAATTCAGAATTTGCTCACATGGGTCTGTGCCCTATCGGATCAACCCAGATCAAGCGTGATTTGGGAGACTATCACTTCTTGCAGACGGAGGAATTGCTGATGAGTGAAGTGACGCGGAGAGAATTTGTCGGTGCTACTGCAGCGGTCGCGGGTGCGACTGTAGTGGCCACTGGTTCGGCGATGGCTGGCGTCGAGTCGCCTGAGGTCGAACGATTTCAACCCCACCTTGGTTCGAAGTTCCGAGTGATTGTCAGTAGGGACGATCGGGTGGACGCTGTTTTGACCGAAGTTAAGGTTTTGGGGAAAGCTCCAAGGCCTCAGTTTCGCGCACCAGCATCTCTAATCCTTGTGACGCAGGACAGAGTTTTGGACCAGGGCACGTACGCGATCGATCACGCCCGGCTGGGCCGGCTCAATCTGCTGCTGGTTCCCACCGGCAAAGGGCCGAAAGGTTTTGAGCATCAGGTCATCTTCGGATAACTGGTGCCAGTGGAGTCCTTGCTCTCTCTGCTGAGTATTTGATTCCATCACAGAGCGTTTGAACTCTCATGTCAGTGTGTTTGACGAACCAACGTTGAACACAGTGAATTTTCTGAAACCATACATCAGGGTAAATATCACATGTCTGAACCGTTTATAGCTGAGGTTCGTTTGTTCGGTGGCACCTTCGCGCCTCGACAATGGGCATTCTGTTCCGGTCAACTACTCGCAATTTCTTCGAATTCTGCACTGTTTTCGCTCGTCGGAACGACATACGGGGGCGACGGCCGGACGACGTTCGGCCTGCCCGATCTTCGAGGCCGATCTCCTCGTGGCGCGGGCAGAGGTCCAGGTCTCCCGGACGTCAGGCTAGGGGCGAGAGGTGGGCGTGAGACCGTAGCGATGTCGGTTGCCAACATGCCGAGTCATGATCATCAGTCTCAGGTTTCCAGCGACGCTGCCACGACTGACGTTCCGGGCGTCCAGGCCAAAAGTGGCGAAGCCATTTACATTTCGGCCGATAAAGCTGGAACTCTTAAGGCAACCGGTGGGACGACTCGGGCCACGGGGAGAAACCAGCCAATCAGCGTTCTGAATCCGTATC
>JBLFXD010000122.1:0-11357 GCA_047611045.1 Planctomycetaceae bacterium
AAACAGAAATCATGTTCAGTACGCGACTTCTGACATCTTAAAAATATCGACGTACGCAGATCAGCCTTCGCATTCGAGTCCGAGTGTTTGGTCGATTTGACGCGCAGGCCGTCCAACGCGTTTGTGCTTCATTCTAGCCAAAGACATTCCTCGGCCACCAGCGTGGATTTAACCGCCGTTGAGCCGCCACTGTGTGTCGAAAACCGACTCGATGCACAAGATTGAGCGAATTCACGCCGGAGAATGCTCGGAACCAGCTTTCGACGCCGTCCGCTTCGGGCTGCAGCTACCAGGCAACGGTCAGACCTGACTTTCGAGGAAACCGCTTGCCGTTCCTGTAGAACGTCCGGCGTGACGTTTCGATTTCTTCCGAGGCCACTCGGTCGGTCTTTGACCGTCGCGACGATTAAGGCAATTGACTCGTGTTTCTCGACATGTAGCCTTTTTGCATCATCCGTGCTGCCGCCTTGAAAGCGGCTTTTCGTTTTTCACCACTCCCCTTTTACTAAGGGCGGCCTGGCAATAAGTGTCGTGGGGCAGGTTTGAAACCTGCCTCGGCAGGATGCAATCCTGCCCCACAACTTGACAGTTAATTCCAGGACGATGCTAACGCGACAGGCCTGCTGATTCCGTCAGGGAAACGGCCTGTCGAACGCAATGAGGATCTGGACGTGGGCCACTGGTCAGACAATCAAGCAACGCCGGCCGTCGCCGAAACCCAACAAACCGAGACAGGCGGCAGCGGGTTCACGCCAATCGAACTGCTGATGTCGATCACGCTGTTGGGGATCGTCGCGGCGACGCTCGTTCCGCAGATGTTGTCGGCGAACGAGGAGACTCGTCAGAACGCTCTGCTTCAGCGACTACACCTGGTCCGCGGGCAGATCGAACAGTTCCGCGGTGCTAACGATGGTCGATTGCCGGGCGCGGGACAGAATTCTGCCACTGAGTTTCTGCTCGATCTGACCGGCGTCGCGGGCGACTCCATCGACGTTTCTGCCAACGGGAAAACTCGCAATCACCTGACTAAGAACCAACCGGGCGACGAAATTCCGCCGCTCAATCCTTACACGCAGCAATCCGAGTTCCTGGTGATTCCTGACCGACTGCAGGCTCGACACTACTCGGGCAACGGACGTCACGGCTGGGCGTACAGTTCGACGACTGGCGAATTCCGCGCGAATCTTTCGCCGCTGACGATGGACCGAAGCGGCCGGCTGCTGAATCAACTCTGAGGCTGGCACCAGTCCGATCGTGAATTGAAAAAGGGAGCAAAGCCCGGTGGCTCTGCTCCCCTTCCTGCGAAAATCGACTGCCTCAGTACTCGCGTCCTAGAAGTTCAGAGTCGACATGAAGTAGAAGAATTCGGCGTCGCCACGGTTGATCGCCGCATCCTGAGTGACAGCGTCACCGTAGAAGAACCAGCTATAGCCAGCTTGAAGCTGCAGATTCTTCGCCGCCTGGTAAGTGGCGATGAGGTCGACTTCCGTTCCGATGTCCTTGTCAGACGTACCCGGCGCGCCAGGATTCGGGAATGGTGCTCCGGCCACGTTGTAGATCGGGTCGGAGCTTTCAGCTTTTTCGAACCAGTGCAGAGCACTGACCAACGTCAGCTTCGACGATGGCTTGACGCTTCCCTGCAGGCTGTAGTCGAGCAGGTTTTGCCCGTTCAGATTATCGATAATCCCCCAGTACGCATGCCCCAGCGGATAAAGCGTGCTGACCGTGTTGTTGTCGCCGTCGGTCGGATCGTCGTCTCCCGAACCGTACCAGAAGAGGCCTTTCACAGACGGAGTCCAGGCAACGTCGTTCCAGATGTAGCCGGCGATCGCTGAAAAGAATCCAGCTTGAATATCCTGATCGATGCCGCCGCGGAACGATTCTTCTCCGAACTGGTAGGCGCCTTCGAGCTCCAGGTTCCAGGTTCCGATCACGCGATCGCATTCTTTGACCGCGTGCTTGGCTTCCCACCGAGCTCCGAGCGTGTGACGGTCTCCGTCGATCCGGCTGAGCTTGGCGTTGACATCTTCGTCTTCGTCAGCCCAGATCCAGTAGAGGTCCAGCTTCTGGTCCTGAGTGCCCTTCCACGTTGAGTACACACCGCTGAACCATTTGCTCTGGTCGGCTTTGTCACGTGACAGTCGCCGATTGAAGTTACCGGTCGCTTCGTTGACTGGCCGAGTCGCAAAGGCATCGATATCCCAGTCAGACGATGAGTAGTACAGCCGGACGCCTTCGAAGTTGCGGAACGTGTTTGACCAGGCCAGCGGCGAAACCAGATGCTGCGAACCGTATTTCAGAAACTGCCGACCGACTCGGCCTCGTAAGGTTCCGTCTTCGCCTTCAGCGATTTTGAAGTCGCCATAAACCTGCAGCAGGTCCGCTCGGTTTTCATCGATTCCGGTGACCGGAAGTTCTTCATTGAAGATCGACGCGTCGATGGCTTCGACGTACGCCGTGAAAGCATCGCCCCGCTTCAATTCGATGTGAGGAGTAATCCGCCACAGGTCGTAGGTGCTCTTGCCAGGCCCGCCGGGTCGCAGCCGGTCGGTTTCATTCATGTGGCGGAAGCGGAGTGCGCCGCCGACAGAGACCGTCCAGCAATCGCCAATCGGCTGATTCTTCAGAAAGCCGAGCAGCGGTTCGTCACTGAACAGCGGGCAGCTCCCCGTTGAGCCGCCGCCATCGCAGCCTTGTGATGCTCCACAACTTCCGGATCCGCAACTTCCCGCTCCACAGGCAGGAGCCTCAGCAAGAACGCTGGTGAAGCTTGTTTGCTGACCGTGAAACCGGCTCGCTAACTCGTCCGCCGATTCTGCGATGGCAGGTACGGTGGAGATTTCCGAGACGAGAAACTCACTGGGTTCATCCGCGTTTGCAGATGTCCCGACAAGGGCCATGCAGGCCGCGAAAATGCTGATTGAGAAGAGACGCTTCATCTGTGGTTGCCTTTTTGCAGCAGAACATTGTGAAAATCGTTTGTGTTCGGTTGCCGGGAGGAACGCCAACGAATGCAACAACACCATTTCACAGTTCGGCGTACAGCCGCCTGCATCGTAAGAAGCCACAAGATCGGAACCCGGAAATGTGCTCAATCGATGCTTTCCGCATATCGGCACCGCCCAGTCGGCAAAATCGTTAAGTGACACGCCGCAGGGGCGAGGACTGGCAGTTCCAGTTTCGACGCTCAGTCAAAGTTTGACGATCGCAGGAATCTCGCCGCTCGTCGAGCAGCCATACGGCGGAGTGAAACGTCGCGTTACGTCTGACGGCTGCACGCTTCCTAAGGCGACTTCCTGGTCGCGGCCCCTGTTAACTTCAGCGATCGCACCAGGGCAACGCTCGCCACGACAGTCAACAACGCACCAACGATCGAGCCGCGAAGTGAGAGCATCGCACCGTGGAACAATGCGCCGCCCTCACACAGAAACAAAATCCCCAGCAGACCGACAAACGCGGACAGCCATCGTCTGATCGACTTTCGGTGAATCAGGACGCCCAGCAGGCCGATTCCGAGCAGCAGCGCTCCGAGATTTCCATACCAGGCGAACGCCAGAAAGTCGCGAGGATCATTCATTGTGGAGTCTGCCTTTGAATCGTCGACTGAAAACCTGCGGCATTCGTGAGCCAAAGGGCTGAACACAACGTCCATCGCGGTGTGCCGGCAGCTTGCGGAACGATTTGGTGCGGCTCATGATGCGCGATCTTCCGGCCAGAAATCAAAGGCAGCAGCGGATTCAGCAATTACGCGACATCGACTCTCAGCTTTCTGGCCTCGGCGACTTCTCTGAACAGGTCCCGCAGGATTCACCGCCTTGGACGAGCAACAGCAACAGCGAATCATGGAAGACCTCTCGGGGGACTTCAGTGGTGACCTGCGCTGCGACGACGTCGCTGTGGCCATGTACGCGTCGGACGCCAGCCTGTTCGAAGTGAGACCGCTGGGCGTGGCCTGCCCGAGAAACGCCGAAGACGTCGCGACGTTGACTCGGTATGCCAGCGAGACTGACCTTCCACTCATCGCGCGCGGAGCCGGCACCAGCGTGACCGGTGCGTCACTCGGCTCCGGTTTGATCGTTGACTTCTCGCGCTACATGAACGGGATCGTGCTGGAGAGTGAGTCGTCCGTCACCGTGCAGCCGGGCATCGTTTTGTCGCAACTGAATCGAGAACTCCGTAAGCAGGGCCGCTACTTCCCCCCGGATCCGTCGACGGCAGAAGTCACGACACTGGGCGGCATGGTGTCGGTTGATTCGGCAGGGTCACGAGCCGTACGAGTTGGCTCGACGCGCGACCACGTCGTTGGCATTGAGATGGCCGTTGCCGGCGGACACCTGTTGTACTTCGGCAAAGAGTCGCTCGACTTTCAGCGAGGTGCGGCCCCTGCTCAGCCAATGGCAGCCAGCTTTGTTGAACCCGTCGACGGCGAAGAAGATCGCTCGATGGCAGCCGCCACCGCGAAACGGGAAATCGTCAGTCGTCTGTCCAAGCTGCTGGAAGACAATCACGAGCTGATCCAAACGCACCAACCGCAACTGCTTCGAAACACCAGCGGGTACCATTTGAGAGGCGTGCGGAATAACGGCGTTCTAAACCTGCCGCGGCTGATTACCGGCTCGGAAGGAACACTCGGCCTGATGACCGAGATCACTCTGCACACGTCGCCGCTGCCCGAGTTTCGCAGCGTCGCACTTCTTCTATTCGGAAAGATGGAAGACGCCATCGATTCCGTCCTGGCGGTGACTTCGCAGCAGCCCAGCGCCTGCGACTTGCTCGACCGCCGCCTTCTCATGCTCGGTCGTGAAAACGATTCGCGCTTTGCAAACTTCATCCCCCCGACAGCCGAAGCTGGCCTGTTGATCGAGCAGACCGGCTATAACGAACAGCAGGCTCGCGACCGGATCAACATGGCGATCTCGGCGGTCGCAGAAAAACACCCGGACGTTGTCATCGCGATCGAGGCCTGGGACTTTGACGGCGTTGAGTTTCTTTGGGAACTGCCACACCGAGTCGTCAGTTTGCTGGCTCGAATGCGCGGCGGGACTCGACCGCTACCGTTCATCGAAGACGTTGCCGTTCCGCCGGAAGCGCTACAGGAATTCTTCGTTCGCAGCCAGCAGGTTCTTCGCAAGCACGATGTCACGGCGTCGCTGTACTCGCACGCGGCGTCCGGCCAGATCCACATGCGACCTTTCATGAGCACGCCTCAGCAGAAGGACGGCCCGCGACTGGATGCGCTCATTCGAGACTTCAACGACGTCGCGATTTCGCTCGGCGGAACGATCAGCGGCGAGCACGGCGACGGACTATCACGATCGGCGTTCGTGAAGGATCAATACGGGCCGCTCTATTCGGTCTTTCGTCAGGTGAAGGACATATTCGACCCGCACAACCTCATGAACCCCGGCAAAATTGTCACCGAAGACGAGACTTTGCCGACCTCAAAATTTCGACCCGAGCTGGTCGACGAAAATGGTTTCGTCCCTGAAAACGGGCTCGTTCAATTACAGCTGAACTGGTCGCCGGAAGAACTTTCTGTCGCTGCTGAATCGTGCAACGGATGTGGGGGTTGCCGAACTCAGCAGGAAGAACTGCGCATGTGCCCGTTCTTCCGCAACGATCCCTCCGAAGAGTCCAGCCCGCGGTCAAAAGCCAACGTGATGCGGAGTCTCGTTAGCGGAGCGTCTGCCCCCACGACTCGGTCTTCACCCGAGTTTCAGAAACTGGCGTCACTTTGCTTCAACTGCCGGCAGTGTGAAATCGAGTGCCCCACCAACGTCCGCATTCCACACCTGATGATCGAAGCCAAAGCTCAGGCCGCTGAAGCATCCGGAACGGACCGCGCGACATGGCTCCTTTCACGCGCTCACTTCTTCGGATCTCTCGGCTGCAAAACTTCGTGGCTGACGAACCAGCTGCTCGACAATCGAGCCGCTCGATGGTCGATGGAGAAAATCTTCAAGATTCATCGTGACCGAAAACTGCCGGAGTTCGCACACCGATCGTACCTTTCAACCCTGACCGAGGAAGTGACAGATTCTGCACCGACTCCGCGGCAGGAAGCGGTGGTCTACTTCGTTGACCACTTTGCCAATTATCACGACCCCGAACTTGCCGAAGCCTTCGTCGCCGTCATGCAGCATCACGGCATCCGAGTTCATGTCCCGGCAGGACAGGTCGGCTCCGGCATGGCGATGGTTTCAACGGGAGACCTGAATGCCGCTCGCCGCATCGCCGAAGCGAATGTCCGCGAACTGGCATCGATGGCCCGGGAAGGGCTTCCGATCGTCTGCACAGAACCCGCCGCAGCACTCTGTCTGAAAGAAGACTATCCGATGCTGGTCGAGCATCCGGACACACGTTTGATCGCCGGCCTGGCGATCGAAGCCGGCGCGTACCTTCAGCAGCTCTTTCAGAAGAACCGACTCAAAACAGACTTCGCGCCACTCCCGCTGAAAATCGGCTATCACGAACCCTGCCACCTGCGAGCCCTTCAGAACGGTCGCCCCTTGCGCGAGCTCCTCGAACAGATCCCGGAACTCGACGTCCTGACGCTCGACAAGGGCTGTTCCGGCATGGCGGGAACCTTCGGCCTGACGCGAGACAATTTCGAACTGTCCCTCGAAATCGGCCAGCCGCTCATCGACGAAATGAGATCGCCCGACTTCATCCTCGGCGCAACCGAGTGCAGCAGTTGCCGACTCCAGATGCAGCAGGAATCGCCGCTCGAAACCATTCACCCGATCAAACTGCTTGCCGCTTCGTACGGCCTCATGCCGGAATTACAGAAGCGTCTGACCGGCCTGCAGGCGGCACACGAGACTTAACACCGTGTGCCACTGGCTCCGCCAGTGCGAAATTCCTCTTAGTCGCCCGCTCACTCGAAGCACTGGCAAAGCCAGTGGCACACTTTCTCATTCGACTGCTAAGGACTCGTCCGTAAATAAACTGCCTGTCCCGTTATATTAGCGTTGGCTGAATTTCGTAGTTCCAGTCGCCATGGAAAGTGTTACGTTTTATACGCACACTTTGCATCTCAGCGTCGGCCACTTTGCGGCCTGTTTGGTAATCTCCGGCGTTGAGCCAGCAGTGAACTTCCAGGCCGGCGGCTGTTCGAGTTGAGCTCACCAGATTGACGACGACTTGATGTGACTCCAGAGGAACGCCACGCCAGTTGCGGGTGATGTGACAGAAGAGCCGATGCTCAATCTTGTTCCATTTACTCGTGCCAGGCGGATAGTGACATACTTCAATCTTCATGCCTGTTTCGTCCGCCAGTTTTTGAAGTTCAAGCTTCCACAATCGATTGCGATGGCCATTGCTGCCACCGGCATCCGCTGTGATCAGCAGACGCTTTGAGCGTCGGTAACGTTTTTGTCCCAGCTCATGCCACCAGCGCCGAATCGCTTCGACAGCGAAGTCGGCCGTGTCGCTGCTGACTCCCACCGAAACGAGAGCCTCGTTTTCGGCAATGTCGTACACGCCGTAAGGCACGGCTTTGCCGAGAGCCTTGTCTGGAAAGTCGTGCGTATCCACTTCGAGCGACTCTCCCCCGGGTCGGTATTCCCGTCCGCCATTTGCCTTGTTTCCGAGCACTTCCTTCTTTTTGGTGTCCACGGAAATCGCCGGGCGTCCACCATGCCGATAGGCTTTGACGCGTCGGGCGATGTGTTCGAACTGGGCGTCTCTATCAGGATGCTCCTTGCCTTCACGAGTCTTTCGATTGCCCTGCAGCGAATAGCCGAGCCCTTTGAGAATCCCTGCAATCTTCGTGCGACCAATCTGGTAACCCTGAGCGTTCAATTCGGCCTGCAGATTCGACAAGCTCTTACAGGTCCATCGGAGTGGCGACTGCGGGTCACCACGCTCGGTTGGCTCGACAAGTCGTTCTACCGCCTGCTGTAAATCGCTGGTGTGATACTCCAGAGTCTTGCGACCACCACCAGGCCGACGTTGACGTCCCGCCGATAGTGGATTGGCATCACGAAGTTCAGCAATCCCATTCTTGACCGTTCGATCAGACAAGCCAGTCGCCGCCGCCACGGCGACAATGCCACCTCTCCCCAGAGCGATTGCTTCGGTCGCCGCCCAGCGACGACGTCCTCGTTCGTCCAGGTCCCCAACCAAGGCGTTATACTTCAATTGGATTCCTTCCACGACTTTTGCATCCGGCATGTGCAAAGTGTCGCCGAATCGCCTGTAAGAACGCAATAACAATCGGGTACGTTATTTACGGGCGACTCCTAACGCTAATTGTTTTTCCGAACGCCGGAAGGATCGAGCGATTCCTTCGGTGCGACAAGCGTTCCATAAAGGTCAGGACGGCGCTGTTGGAAGTTGCGACTCGATGCTCGCTGCTGGCGAATTCGCTTCAGGTTGATCGTAGCCGAGATGTAAGACTCTTTCCTGTCTGGCGATTTTGCCAGCAGACCCGTCGATGACTTTGCATTGTCACCGATCATCGTCCCGCTGCCGTAAGCCTGGTTCGTCGCGATCATCGCCACGTGACTCTGAAACATGATCGACCTGACAATGAAGTCTTCGACACTTCCGCCGCGGCCGTTTATCCAAAGAATCAACTCCGCCCCTTTGAGCGACAGCACGCGCGCGGGCTCGGGAAACCAGCCATCGTAGCAGGTCATAATTCCGACTCGCCCGAAGTCGAATTCAAAAACCGGCAACTCTTTGCCGGCTTCCATAACCCACTCCGGATCGTTCTGCAGCATCCATTCCCGAGTCTTTCCCTTCGGCGGCCGAGCCCACGGCGGACCTCCGTCGAAATGATCGATCGCCGGATGAGTCTTTCGGTACTTCCCGACAATCTTGCCGCCGCGATCAAAGATGAGGATCGAATTTGCGAACGTGTCGTCTGCGAAAACTTCCCAACAGCCAATCGCGACGTAAATCGAATTCGCTTTTGCGGCTGCGGAGATCGTCGCAGTCTCCGGGCCGGGCACAGAAATCCGGCCGAGGACATACTCAGGAAATACCACTAACTGAGCACCGTCCTGCCCCGCCCGATTGATGTACGGCACATAGCCATCTTCGGGTTGGTAGCCATCGCGCCGAAGCTCGCCCTTGTCGTAGGTAGCCGTCTATCTGAACCGCTGCGACTTTCACCAGATCACGGTTTACCTCGGCTGGCTCATTCGCAACCGCGAGGCGTTCAGACGAATCCAGAAATCCAGAGAGGACGATTACGCTGAGGATCACTCGAGACATTTCCGACTCCAAACGTTTGAATGACATTCCGGCTGCGGCACCGTAGCTCGCTCTACCGTGTGGAGCTGCGGACTCCAAACTGAGAGTTGTTCCCCGCGCATAAGAAGAGGAGCTTACGGGTAACTGTAAGCTCCTCATTGATGGCTGTTAATCGAGCGTCCCAATGGAACGCTCTCGTGCAGAGTTTCATGACCTAATCGGTGGTGACGAACTCGAAATTCGGGCCTCGTCGAGGCGGCAGAGTTTCAAGCTCGCGTCCCGTGCAGAATGGAACGAGCGTGCGTGCGAACTGCCGAGCGATGATCTGGTGTCCTGCCCGGCCAGGATGCAGGCGATCCGGCAGCAGGGATTCCAGGTCTTCTCGAGAGACGAATTCATCGAACAGTTCGATCAGAGGCAGGTTGTACTTCTCAGCGACACCGCGAACAGCCTCGGCATAGGGGTGCATCGTTTTCCAAGCCGGCTGACCGTTCTCACAAACATCGAGACGCGGCGGCGGAGTGCAAAGTATCGGTCGAACGTCGATCGCCAGAGACTTCTCTGTCAGCAGCTCCAGATTCGCAGCGTACCGCTCGGGCGAGTTGCGAGTCCGACTTCCCGGCGGTCGAGCGTCGTTCAGTCCCAGCGAAATCACGATGACATCGGGAGACAGCCGCGCCACCATGCGGTCGAATCTTCGCAAAGCGTAGCCCGTGTCGGCACCGTCAAGCGCGCTGGCTCGAATGTTCAAGTGCGCCCCGGCGTTTTTCATTTCTGACCGAAGCAGCGCCACGAAGCAACTGTCGTCATCAACTCCGCTGAAGCCAGTGCCGACAGTGACAGAGTCGCCCAGAAGTAGCAGGTCATCACTCATTGTTTGTGAATCCTGGAAAGGAATCGGTGAGGTGACTGGGACTCCTACGCACAAACCGAGCCAAACAAATGCGCCGACAAAAGCGCCGACACTTCAATCCTTTTACTCAAAGTGACTTACGTCATTACAAATTAGACAAAATCAGTGTCGACGCAGCGCCGGAACGGCGCCGATTTTGCCGTCGACAGCCACGACCGTCACATGAAGACTGCTTGATGCCATGATCGGACGAGCGTTTCGGTTGGATGACAGTTCGGGTCGTGGCGCGAACAACGTTATCCTGCAGGACTCCGCCCTTCTTCGTCGACATCAGCGCCAGACGGATTTCAACGAAAGTGAATTTGCGGCGTGTCTGGGGGCTCGCGAAGATCGGGATGCGAGCGACGGGCGATCGGGATGTAAAGCTCTCAGACCGGCACTCGCAGAATCAGCAACGAGTGTTGACGATTCAGCAGGCTCCGGCCGACGCTGAGTTGAGGCTCGCTCCTCTATTCGGATTCCGCCGGTTGAGGCTCCTGTTGGACTTCTTCAGGGTCTTCACGGAACACCAGGGCAAACAGAATCATGATCGCGAACGCTCCCAGCGCAGGCACTGTCCAGATCGATTTCCAGCCGACAGATTTAAGAAGGATCGCACTGCGTTGTGCTCTCAAATCGCTGATGTCATTCGAAAGCGTGTCGACTTTGGCCTGCGAGTCAGCGTCGATCTGTGCCGGTGAAAGGAAGTTCTTCCACTGCTCGAACTTTGACTTGTCTTTCATGCCCTGAAGCTCGGTGACCTGATCCTGCAGACCGGCCATCTGTTCGCCCAGAGTCCCAGCCTCGGCGGTGAGTTCTGCCGAGTTCTCCGGTGTATACTTGTCCTCGACCCGTCCCGCGACCTGAGCCCCAATAAACATTCCCAGCCCCAGCGTGAAAAGCACCAGCATGCCCTGTGCTTGAGACCGGATTGACTCGGGAGCGACTTTGTCCGTGTAGATCTGGCCTGTCACAAAGAAGAAGTCATAACAAATTCCATGCAGGATGATGCCGGTCAGGACGGCCCAGGCGACACCGCTGTCTGCCGCGACGGCAAACAGGGCGTAACGAGCCACCCATGCCAGCATTCCGACAAAGAGCATCCATTTGACGCCCAGCTTCCGGAAGAAGAGCGGCATGAGAATCATGAAAATGATCTCGGACATCTGCCCGAAGCTCATCGTGAAAGCTGGAGCGGCCTGTCCGGCGTGATCTACAAACTTGCCGGCCATCTGGTAGTAAAACGCCAGTGGAATACAGACCA
>JBLFXD010000123.1:0-11334 GCA_047611045.1 Planctomycetaceae bacterium
TCTGTCGACGCACATTCTTCGCGAAGTGCAGGCAGTCTGCAGCCGCGTCATCCTGATCAATCAGGGCCGAGTCGTCTTCGACGGTGCCGTCAGCGACATGGCTGGCACGGAACAGGAAATGGAAGACCGCTTCCGCGAACTGACGGTTGCGACGTAGGTGGCCGCGAATTCACAGGGTGTGTCTCGACACACCGCTTGAAGCGGCAAGTGTTAGCGGATTTTGAAATCGACTTATTTACTCAAGATATAACGGGATCGAGAAATGCGGACTCACACGATTTTCGCTGTGTTGAAGCGAAACCTGATGAGCTATTTCTCCGGGGTGCTGGGTTACCTCTTTATAGTGGTCTTCGTGATTGCTGCGGCGTCGAGCGCGTTCAACGCTCAGTTCTTCACGAACAACCTGGCGAACTTGGACCAGCTCACGGCAGCGTTTCCTTACCTGCTGCTCTTCATCATCCCGGCCATCACGATGACGTCATGGGCTGAGGAGAAGCGGCTGGGAACCGACGAACTGCTCTTCACTCTGCCGGCGACGGACTTCGAGATCCTGCTCGGGAAGTTCCTGTCTCTTGTCGTCGTTTACGGCGTGGCTCTGGCCTTTTCGCTGACTCAGTTGATCGTACTTGGCTACTACGCCGATCCCGACTGGGGACTGCTGCTGACCACCTATTTCGGCTACTGGCTGGCCGGTTCGACACTCATCAGCCTCGGGATGTTTGCTTCGGTCCTGACGAGCAGCGTCACTGTGGCGTTCGTTCTGGGAGCGGCCATCTGTGCTGTTCCGATTTTTATCGGCGACCTGGCGACCAGCCGTCCGACGATCGAGAATCCAACGTTCGGCGACACATTGAGCGACCTGTTGAACTCATTCTGCAGCGAACTGAGTCTTGGCGAACGATTGAACGAATTCGCCATCGGCGTCGTCCCATTCAGCGGAATCGTTTACTTCCTCTCGCTGATCATCTTCTCGCTATACCTCAACGCGGTCTTCATCAGCCGGCGACACTGGGTGAGCGATCAGCAGGGAATGCCGGTTGGCGGGCATTATGCCGTGAGAATCGTCTGCCTGCTCGTCGCCTTGCTGGCGGGTAACTCAGTCGTCACGACAGCCAGTGAAGCACTCGGCCTGCGTTTTGACATGACCGGCGAGAAACTCTACACGCTGTCCGACACGACTCACGAACTGGTCGGCAAGATTGAGAACAAGGTCACCATTCAGGCCTTCATCAGCCCTGACGTTCCTCGCGACTACGTCGGGCAGCAGACTCGTTTGAAGGGACTGCTTCGCCAGTACGACCGCATGAGCAATCAGGTCGAAGTTCGCTTCGTCGAAGTTACGCCTTTCAGCGAAGCCGCCGAGGAAGCCGAACATTTCGGAATCATGCCGACTCCGGTCCAATCGGAAGTTGACGGTCGATTCCAGCGAGTCGACGTCTTCATGGGAGCCGTCATCAGCGGCGCCTTCGACGAAGTCATTGTCCCGTTCTTCGACATCGGAACTTCGGTTGAGTACGAACTGACTCGCTCCGTCCGAACGGTGTCGCAGGAAGATCGCTTGACGGTCGGCATGTTACGAACAGACGCCAAAGTGAACGGCGGTTTCGACATGACCAGCATGCGAAGCTCTCCGGAATGGCGAATTCAGCGTGAGCTGAAGAAGCAATACAAAGTGGTTGAAGTCAGCCCGGATTCGCCGATCGCTGACGAAGTGGATGTCCTCATCGCTGCGGTGCCGTCTTCACTGACTGATCCACAAATGGCGACATTGGTTGACTACATGAAAGCCGGAAATCCGGTTCTGGTTCTGGATGACCCGCTGCCGCTGGTCGATCCTCGGATGTCTCCCAGCCAGCAGAAGCCTCAACAAGGTGGCGGTGGTGGAATGTTTGGCGGTCAGGGTCAGCAACCGCCAGAGCCGCGAGCCGACAATGGCAACGCCGGACCACTGGTTGACGCCTTGGACATCTCGTGGCAGAACGATGCCGTCGTCTGGGATCAAACAAATCCTCATCCGACCTTCGTCGATCTTCCACCGGACTATGTCTTCATCACGCCTTTGAATGGCAACCCCGAAGCAATCAGCACCGAGAGCGACGTCACCAGCGGGCTGCAGGAACTTCTGATGCTTTACTCGGGGCGGATTCGTCCTCGAGAAAACAGCAAGTTAGATTTCGAACCGCTTCTTCGAATTGGTCTGCGATCGGGGACTTCCAAGTGGAGCGACCTGATGGGCTCGAGTTTTTTCGGAATCCAGCCCAAAGACCCGTCGCGAGTGCGGCGCGAGCTGACCGGTGACGCGGACGTCGTGGCCGCTCACATCTCCGGCGAGAAGGGCGAACGGCACAAGATCAATGTGATCTACGTTGCCGATGTCGACATCGTCTCAGACGCTCTGTTCAACGTCGTGCAGAGCGACATGCACGGCCTGAAGCTCGACAACGTGAAATTCATCCTGAACTGTGTCGACGTGCTGGCCGGAGACACTTCTTACGTCGATCTTCGCAAACGACGACCTCAGCATCGGACGCTGACAGAAGTGCAACGCGAAGCGGATCAGTTCCGTCAGATTTCGCAGGACGAACGTGAAAAAGCGGAGAAGGAAGCTGACGACGCTCTTGAGAAAGTGACCGGAGAACTCGACAAAGAGATCGAAAAGATCGATGCAGACGAGACGCTCACTTTGATCGAAAAACGTCAGCGGATGGAAATCGCCACTCAGCGGAAGCAGCGAGAGCTTGACGTTGAGAAAGCGAACATCGACCGGGAAAAGGCAGAGAAGCTTGAGCAGTTGAAGGCTCGCGAACAGCGGCAGATCAAGCAGACAGAGAACGACTTCCGATTCTGGGCCGTGATCCTGCCGCCGCTTCCGTCGATCCTGCTGGGGATGCTGGTGCTTGGGTTGCGGCTTACTGCCGAGCAAAAAGATATCGAAGAAGTTCGCCGTCTTTCCCGACAGTAAATTGCACAAAAAGTCAGACGTACGGAAACTATCAACCTCAACCTGAATTCACCGGGTGAGAAGTATGAATACCAACAGCCAGACTCTTAAATTTGTCATCGCGGCCGCCGTCATGGCGGGACTTGCTGGATTAACCAGCTCGCTGACTAAACCGACGCCGATCGACGACTTCGCCAATGTTGGCAATCCGTTCTTCGCGGACTTCAATCCCAACGCAGCGACCGCTGTCCGGGTTGTGGCTTACAACGAAGACACGGCATCAGCTCGAGTTTTCACCGTCCAGAAAAAGGACGGCACCTGGCGAATTCCGTCGCATCACAACTACCCGGCCGACGGTGAAGATCGACTGGCCAAAACCGCTCGAACGCTCATTGGCGTCAAACGCGGTGCAGTGGCGAGCCGTGTCGCCGCTGATCACGAACGCTTCGGCGTTGTCGATCCGGAAGCCGAAGCGTCCGACACTTTGAAGGGGCGCGGGCAACGTTTGACTCTCATGAAAGACAGCGAGATCGCCGTCGCCGACCTCATCATCGGCAAGAAGCTGCCCGAAGGTGAGAACCGTTACTACGTCCGTCATCCGGAAGAAAAAGAGACCTACATCACCGAACTGGAAGTCGACATCTCGACGAAGTTTGGCGACTGGGTCGAAGCTGACCTGCTGAAGCTGGATCGTGACGACCTGACGAAACTTGAAGCTAAGTCGACGAAGGTTGATGGCCGCAGTTTCTCGGAAGTTGTCGACGCGACGCTTTCTCGTGCCAACTCAACTGATGATTGGGCACTTGGCGACCTCAATGAAGAGACGGAAGAAGTTAACAAAGACGACGTCACGGCTATGGTTAACGTCCTGGACAATCTCAAACTGTCCGGCGTCAGACGCAAGCCTGAGCTGGCCGGCAAACCAATTCTGCAGGGTGACCTCGGCATCGCACTTCCGCCGTCGGCGGCTCAGAACCCACAGATCGTGAATCAGGTCATCGACATGGTTCAGAGCAGCCTGAAGTCGAAGGGCTTCCTGGTTTACCAGAACCGCGAAGCGAACGATTTCCGGCTTTACGCGAAGGCTGGTGAACTGATCGCCTCGCTGAAAGACGGCGTGCGATTTCACATGAGCTTCGGAAACGAGTTCGAAGGCTCTGACGACGAGATCGAGATTGGTGGTACGACCGCCGAAGCCGAGAAGTCTGAAGATGCACAAAAGCCTGCCGATCCTCCGGGCTCAGAAGAAGCCGACGACGAAGAAAAGGAAGACGGCAAGGACGGCGAGAAGAAAACCAAGAGCCGTTACCTGATCGTTCGAGCGTCCTTCAGCGAAGACCTGCTCGGTCCCGCACTGCTTGTTCCTGTCAAACCTGAAGTGCCGGAAGGCGTCGAAGTTGACGCCGATGGCAACTTTGTGAAACCGGCAGAAGAACCCGCTGAGAAAACAGAAGACGCTGCGGCCGCCGAAAAGACTGATGACGCTGAGAAAACTGACGACGCTGCGACTGGCGATGTTGAAAAAGCTGATGACGCACAAGCCGACGATGCGAATGCGGACGCAGACAAGACGGTCGACGCCAACGCTGACGATGCAAAAGCAGCTGCGGAGAAGACGGAAGAGGCGGCTGCAGAAGAGAAGAAAGAAGAACCGAATCTCGGTGACATCTATCAGCGAGCGATCGAGAAGTTCCGCGCTGACCAGAGGAAGTACGAGTCCGACGTCAAAGATCGTGAGAAGAAGGCTGAAGAAGGCCAGAAGAAAGTTGACGAACTCAACGATCGATTTGCTGACTGGTACTACGTCATCACGGAAGAAGATTTCGGCAAGTTGCGACTCAGCCGCGATCAGCTTGTGAAGGCAAAAGAGAAGGAAGAGGGCGATGACAAAGACGACGCTGCTGTACCAGTCGGCGATCCTGCCGCGTCCATCCTGAATTCACTTCCGGGAGCAAAGCCAGCCCCCGCAAAGCCTGCAGACGCTAAACCAGCAGCCCCGGCTACTGACGACAAGACCCCAGCTGGCGACGTGGCAAAACCTGCTGCAACCACACCTGAACCGGCGAAGCCGGACGCAGCAAAACCAGAGGCAGCAAAGCCTCCGGAACCAGCGAAACCGGAACCGGCTAAACCAGAGGCTTCAAAGCCTGCGAAACCGACTCCGGCTAAACCGACTGCTCCGGCTAAGGAACCAGCACCCACCAAGGCTTCACCGGAGCCAGAGAAGCCAGCAGAGAAGGCTGATGCGACCACAGAAAAACCAGCGGCGTCTGACGAAAAGTAACGGAGTTGGCGTCTGGCAAGATTGAAGTCACAACGCCGAGGTTTCGCAGTTCTTTGCGAGGCCTCGGCGTTTTTGCGTTCCGTTCTCAGGCTCGCCCGGATTCCCTACGATTCTTTGATCAGAATTCACCTACGGAAGGACCATTGCGATGACACGTGCAACGACTTTTCTGCTCACTCTCACACTCGTATTCGGGCTCTCGGCGAGCCTGTCCGCTGACGAAAAGGCTGATGACGGCAAGCTTCGCATCATCGCTTTCGGTGCTCATCCCGATGACGCTGAGTTTCAGATGGGCGGTTCGGCCATCAAGTGGGCGAAGCTTGGGCATCACGTCAAACTCGTGTCGGTCACGAATGGGGACATCGGACACTGGAACATGGCCGGTGGGCCGCTGGCGATTCGGAGGACGGAGGAAGTTCAGGAAGCAGCTCGCAGGATGGGTACGACCGTCCAAGTGCTCGACATCCACGACGGCGAGTTGATGCCGACTCTGGAGAATCGTCGCACGATTGCTCGCCTCATCCGAGAGTGGAATGCCGACCTGGTCCTCGCCCACCGACCGAATGACTACCACCCCGACCATCGCTACACGGGCATCCTCGTCCAGGACGCGGCCTTCATGGTGGCGGTTCCGTTCTTTGTTCCGGACACGAAGCCACTGACGAAGAACCCCGTTTTCATGTACTACCCCGACCGTTTCAAAAAGCCTTACGCCTTCGAGGCCGACATCGCGATCTCGCTGGACGATGTCTTCGATGAAAAAGTCAACGCGGTCGACGCGTTGGTTTCACAGGTCTACGAAGGCGGGGCTCTCGGTTCCGAGGAAACTTTGATCCAACGAAAGGCCGGCGATCCGGTTGCTCGAAAAGAAATCCTACGGCAATCATGGAGCCGGAGAAACGGTCGAATCGCCGACCGCTATCGAGACACACTGATCGAGTGGTACGGTCAGGACGCTGGCAAAGCGGTCAAGCACGCCGAGGCTTATCAGGTTTGCGAATACGGTCGTCAGCCATCGAAGGCGGAGCTCAAGAAGTTGTTTCCGTTCTTCGGCAAGCCGGCGGAGTAGGATTTCCGTAGTGAGTAGGCTGATTCACGCCGCTCCGGCCAACCGAACCAGCAGCAATTCTATTTGGCTGCGTTCGGGCATGCGGCTGCCGCCTTTCAGTCCGGTTTCCGTTTCCAATAACCAGGAGGCGATCTTCGCTGCTTTCGGTCGACCGATCCGTTTCAGATAGCGGCCGGCAGGATCGTATTCGTTGGGAAAGGCCCCGGCTTGTTTCAGAGCCGCGTTTAACGGGAGCCCGGTTCGCGACAACTCGGTGGCGACGGACATCTTCCGAAAGACGTAAGCGACGCCGCCGAGAATGCGGTGTGGCGATTCGCCGCTGTTGAGCAGTTTGTCCAGAGCCGTGATCGCGTCGCCCAGTCGTCCGTCGCGGATCGCGTCGGTCATTGCCCAGGTCGTTTCGGCTTTCCAGCCTCCGACCAATCGGCGGACTGCTTCGGCATCAATCGACGGTTGATCGCCGACGTACGAGGCCAGTTTCGACAGCTCCTGATCGAGCTGACCGAGTGCGGATCCCGCCAGCTCGATCAGCAGTTGTACCGCGCCACGGTCGATCGTTTTCTCGTAGGTACGTTGAGCGGCCTCCTGAACCCATTTAGCCAGAGCGGCCCCCTTCAACTCCGAGCATTCCGCGACAAGACCGTTCTTGTTGACGATTTTGTAGAGGCGGGTGTTCTTCGCGAGTGTCTTGACGTCGACGATCAAAACCGACTTCTTGCCGGGCTTCTCCGCGTACTTTTCGAGAGCTGACCGGTTGGCCGAAACGAAGTCGGAAGCATCATCGATCACAACAACACGACGGTCACCCCACATCGAGATTGTCAGAAGCTCATCGCGAACGGTCTTCAGGTCCACATCTTTGCCGGTGTAACGTGTCGGAGCGTCGTCCTCGTTCGGCAGGGCGACGCGCAGCAACGCGTTAATGACGTCGGTCTTCAGCGAACGCTCATCCCCAACCAGCACGATGACGGATGCCGGCTCTTTGGGGATGGATTTTAGTAGCTCGGTGGCGTGCATGATTCTGCAAAGTTTCGAGTGGATGCGGTCTTTGTGGCGAATCGAGATTGACCGGCCAATCTGAATTCCGGGAAGATTCGCAGTTCGGCTGCGAACGCTGTTCTTCGACTCCGCGTGGGAATAGTCTCAGCCGCCAACGTGCGAATCAACCGGTCACACGACCAGAAAGCTCGCGGCATGGACGCCGACCACGAAATCTATTCGAGCAACTCGCTGGACGCACCCGATCAGGCCGTCGAGCCGGAAGTTGACGGTCGTTTGCCGGCAGAGGAAGAAGCAGGCAACGGCGACTCAGCGATCGACGAAAACCCATCCGCCGAGTCTGGCGGTGTGTTGACCGGGCCGATTGTCTCATTGCCGACGGTCACGGAGTACCGATGTCCCGGCGAAGAGCACTCGATTTCACGGGCGATCCACCTTTCACGACTGGCTGCGTTTTACCCCACCTGTCGGCAATGTCAGCATCGGCACGACACGGGGCAGCTCAATCCGGAAACTGTCGAGAGGATCTATCAGACCGAAGTTCGCGGCAGGCAGCGTCCATTGTTTGAGCGGGATGGCGTGCGAGGAGTTTTTCTCAACGATTTCACCCCAGCCATCGCCGGTAAGATTGCAGCTGCGTTTGCCAGTTTACTCTGGCAGGACGTGCCGCTGACTGGCCGACAGGCCGCTGCGCCAGGAACTGGTCGGGCGCGACACCAGCAGCCGTCACGTCGTGGGCCATCGATCGTAGTCGGCTATGACGAGCGGCCATCGTCTCCGGCGATTCTGTCGGCGGTTATCGACGCGTTGAGAATGATGGGTTGTCCGGTCACCGACGTTGGACTGGCGTCTCGCCCGTGCTTTGCATTCGCCGTCGACCATCTTCAGGCAGCCGGCGGGTTGTTTGTCAGCGGTGCCGGTCACGATGCTTCGTGGGCGGGCCTTGATCTTTATCGCGAAGGGGCATCGCCGTTGTCGCTGGCCGAAGGCCTGGAAGACGTCCAGCAGAGGTACGAATCTGGCGTTACCAGGCCGACTCGAAGCGCTGCCTTCCAGCGAGCTTTCCTGGCGACGATTCCGTACGAAGCCGGACTGTGGAAACATTTTCATGCGCTGCGTCCATTACGGATTGTCTGCGCGGTTCGTCCACGCCCTGCTCGAAAGACGCTTCGTCGATTATTTGCCAAACTGCCGTGCGAACTCTCCGAAGTTGAATCGACGGCAGCGGTCAACGCACCGTTGAAGCACGACGTCCTGATGGAGCGGATCGTCAGTCGCGTTAAGAAACGCAAGGCTCACCTGGGAATCCTGATCGACGATGACGGCGCGCGAAGCTGGTTTGTCGACGAACGCGGTCAACAGGTTGATCCGGTCGGGCTGACGGCGATGCTCGCTCGGCAAAGTCGTGTCGACCATCCCAACGCGTCGATCGTGGCCGAGGCCGCAGCGGTGCAAAGTGTAAAGTCACTGATTACGCCGAACGAGCTGCTTGACGGTGGAGAGTCCGCTGGCTCAATCAGTCGAGTCATGCGAGAGTCCAATGCGTCATTCGCCGGGGGGCAGTCGAACCTGTACTGGTTCCGTGAATCGTTTCCCGCCTGCGATGCGATTCTGACGCTCGCCCATGTCCTGCAAGGGCTCAGCCGCAGCGACGAACCGTTTTCGAAAGCGGTGTCGTTCGGGCGTTGAATCTGCAAGAGGTTGATCGTTTCTGGCGACTGCAGGTAGTAGGCTGGAACAAGCGCTGCGCAGTTCCGGCAGGCGTAAGTCAATAGTTTTTTGAATTGCCGGAACTGCGCGGTGCTTGTTCCAGCCTGCAATAATGCTGATTCGACAAACGCGATTTCGCGAGTATGCATTTGGATGGTTTCGACATGAACGAGAAAACAGAAACGCCTGTCGATGACGCAGCTGGCGCGGCCGTCGAATCGCCCGCTCGCCAGCGACTTCGGGCAACTCGCGATCGAATCCTCCGTGAGCTGCGCGAAAACTACGACGAATCGCCGGTGCGGTGGCGAGAGATAGTCTCGCTGGTTCTGATCGTTGTCCTCTGCGACGTAACGATCTATCGCGGATCAGGTTTTGCGGGCTACGCCGCTCTGGTTGCTGGAGTGTCGTTGCTGCTGGCGGTTGGCGTTCCGACGAAGCGGCCTCAGTTGGCCACATGGGTGTTTGCCGTTCTGGTTGCCGGTGCATCGGCTCGACTGGTCTGGTGCGGTTCTGGACTCAGCATCACTGCCGGGCTGTTCGTGATGTTTGGCTTTGCCATGAGTCTCGTCGGCCGAATTCCCTACGTGATTCACATTGCCGTTTTCGCAACTCAGACATTTGCTGCCGGCCATCGAGGTTTGAATCACTACTGGAGCTCGATGGCTCGGATTAAGCCGCCGCGTCGAGTCCAGAATCTTTTCGCCCTGTTTCTTCCGGTCGTCGCGCTGCTGGTTTTCGGGACGCTGTTCATTTTTGCGAATCCCGATCTCGCGAGCGTTATCGGTGCCAGGTTTTTCGAGCTGTTCGACTTGCTTGGCCAGTGGCTGCGGGAACTGACTCCGGCACCGTTCGAGGTTCTCTTCTGCATTGGCGCTGGTTGGATCGCGATTGGCCTACTGCGTCCGATTCTGCCGAAGTTGCAAAGCGAAGAGGATCCAGAACGTGCCGCTGAGTCACCGGAAGTTTCCGTCGAGTCTGAACCGGCTCCGCTTTTCGAAGCATTTCGAAACACGCTGTTCATGGTCGTCGGACTGTTTGCGGTCTACCTGGTTTTCGAATTTCAGACGCTGTGGTTTCGCGAGTTTCCGGAAGGGTTTCATTACTCAGGCTACGCTCACGAAGGAGCCGCCTGGCTGACGGTTGCTCTCGCACTGGCAACGGTGATGCTGTCACTGATGTTTCGTGGAAGCGTGCTGAACGATCCCAGACTTTCGAAGTTGAGAAAACTCAGTTGGCTCTGGTCGATCGAAAACGTCGTGTTGGCTCTGGCTGTTTACAACCGCCTTTCGATTTACGTGAACTTCAACGGGATGACTCGAATGCGGACGGTCGCCGTTCTCGGAATGACGGCGGTTCTGGTCGGCTTTCTGCTGGTCGTCAGAAAGATTACGAAAGGGCACGACTTCCGCTGGCTGATTCGTCGGCAACTGTGGACGGTGGCGTTCGCGGTGTACCTCCACGCCGTGCTTCCCGTCGACGCCTGGGTGATGCGTCACAACGTCAACCGCATACTTGCCGACGACCTTGCTCCCAGCATTCAGTTCAGCGTCCACCAGACCAGCGCTGAAGGAGTCATCCAGCTCCTGCCGCTGACGCAATGTAAGAACGAGATCATCCGCGAGGGGGTAAAAGCAATCCTTGCTCAATACCAAGATTACTCGGAAACTCTCGCCACACAACGCAAAGAACTCGGCTGGACCTCCCGACAGATCGCCGACGAGGAACTGCTGCGTGCGCTGCAGGAATCACAGGCCGACTGGGCTGAGTACAAAGACAAGTCCCGCCGCAGTGCCGCGATGACGGCGTTCCACGATTACGCCTACCAGTGGTATTGAACGCTCGCGCAGGGCCGGTTCCCACCGGCCGTTTTGATTGTGCGTGTTGCTCGGGCCGGTAGAAACTGGCCCTGCTTGCTGAATCAACCGACGCATGAAGTATCGGATTATCCGCGGTAGTAATGTTCGATCATTGAACCCCAGCCTCATCGCGGATACTTGTACCCACGGTCAGTTTATCCAGCCTTTATCTCAACATCATTAGTTATGTCGCCAATCACAGAACGCTCATATGAATGACCCACTTGCGGGCTTTGAGCCCGAAAAGTACTGGTGGACGAAGAAAATTCCGTTCCCGTTCTGGGGTGGCGACTATTTGCTGACGCATATCGATGTCGAAACTTCGGAACCCGGCCCCACTTCATCGCAAACTGCAGTGTTGGCCGCAATGCTCAAACGGAAAGATAACTTTCGGCCGGAGTTCCAATCCGCTCTTTTCGACCATTATCAGGAGGAAATCTACGGATCTGCAGCATACTACTCTCCGGAACGCGGA
>JBLFXD010000124.1:0-11330 GCA_047611045.1 Planctomycetaceae bacterium
CGCAGTTCCGGCAGCAAACTTGCCGGAACTGCGCTGCGTTTGTTCCAGCCTACGGGATGGCACGGAGGGTTCGATGACGATCGACGTTTATGAGTCGACCAGTTTCGAATCGTTATGGCACGAGTTCGAACGCTCGATTGCTTCGCCGATGTCGTCACCGCTGGCTCCGGAAACGATCGTCGTTCCGGCACGAGGCTGGGAGAGCTGGTTCAGCCGACGGCTGGCTAACCAACGAGGATGCTGGGCGCAGTTTCGGTTTCTGCTGCCAGGGCAGTGGATTTCGGAAACGCTCGAAAGCTGCCTGGACGCGGATCAGGCTCCCAATCGCGAACAGGATGCGCTGACATGGATCATCGGTAACCTGCTGCCCGGACTGCTTGACGACGATGCCTTCGGAGCGGTTCGCAGCTACCTGTTTCAGCCGGAAGGCGGCACCGACCCTCAGCGATTGATCGACCTGAGTCGATGCATCTCCGACCTGTTTGACCGGTACTTGCTCCATCGACCGGAATTGATCGCTGCCTGGAATCAGGGGTTCGACTGGCCCAATTGCGGAGTACCAACACCTCCCGCAGCCACGTGGCAACGGCGACTCTGGCAGGCGATTACGCAGGACCAGCGTCGACGTTATCGGTCGGTTTTCGCAATGGCCGATGACTTGAAGACGTCAATTAAACCGAACACCGACCAGATTCCCGAACGGCTGAGCGTCTGGCTGTCCGGCAGCGTGGTCCCCGCACATCTTCGCTTTCTGGAAGCTGTCGGCGAACACTGCAACGTCGGTCTGTACGTGCTGACTCCGGCCTGCGAATACTGGGGAGATATGTACGGGCGGCGTCAGTTGCTGCGTCGTTTGAGAGAACATTCTGAATCGTTACGGCAGTTCTGCTCCGAGCATCATGTCGACTTGCTGCATCCGTTGCTGGCTTCGATGGGCGAGCTTTCGCGGCAGCAGCAGATGTTGATGGTCGATCTTGATTCGGCGCCGTGGCGACTTCGAGACGTGACTGCAGACTCGTTCGAAGAAGATGACTCGTCCTCCGAAGAAGCACCGACATTACTGACTGAGCTGCAGACAGACATTCATTTCGCAACGGAGCCGGAACATCGCGAATTGCCGCGCGACAACAGCGTGCGGATTCACAGTTGTCACAGCGCGATTCGGGAAGTCGAAGTTCTGCACGATCGGATTCGTGAGGCTCTGGAAGACGATTCGAGTCTGGCTCCGGAGGACATCGCCGTGTTCTGCTCGGACCTCGATAATTACGCGCCGCTGATTCAGGCAGTGTTTGGCCTGACTCGGCCGGGAACCGCCGGGCACATTCCGTTTCAGGTTGCCGGTCGATCCGCTCGCCGAACGCGACCGATGATCGAAGCCTGGCTCAAGGTGCTGGACGTTTTCGAAAGTCGAGTTTCGGCCACCGACATTCTCGACCTGCTCAACACAGAGATCGTTCGCGAGCGAGTCGGACTGGAACTGCCCGAAGTCGAGAAAATTGCGGAGTGGCTCGACGATGCCGGCATCCGCTGGGGACTGGACGCTGAACATCGGAAGTCAGAAGACCTGCCAGGCACGGACTTGAATACCTGGGAATTCGGTCTGGATCGGCTGACGCTTGGTTATGCGATGCCCCCGGCGAGTTCACAAATCGTCGGTCAGGTCTCGACGCTTGATCGAGTTGAGGGACTTTCCGGGGCAACGCTGGGACGGTTGTGGAGTCTCATTTCGCGGCTGCGACAATGGCGAGACCGCGTTAGTCAGGACCGGCCCATTGCGGAATGGCGCGAACCGCTCGGCAGGATCGCTCGCGACTTCCTGGCGACGGACTTCGACGAAACCGGCTATCAGATCGTGCTGGATGCGATCGACAAAGTCGCGACGCTGGCAGACGCCGGCGACTTCGACACATCGGTATCGTTTGCTGTGGCGGTTCGAGAGGTGACTCGGCAACTGGATTCCGCATCCGCTGCTTCGTTCCGATACGGCGGAATTGTGTTCTGCGATCTGGGGGCCATGCGAAGCCTTCCGTACAAGGTGGTCGCTCTGCTGGGCATGAACGACGGACTGTTTCCTCGAGGTGACCGCTCCGTTGGATTTGACCTGATGAGGTTTCAGAGCGTCCTCGGCGACAACCGCCCGCGCGACGAAGACCGTCATTTGTTTCTGGAAGCGATCCTTGCGGCGAGCGACCGGTTGATTATCACGTGCCAGGGTCAGGACGTTCGAGATCAGCGCCCGCGGCCGCCGTCCGTGCCGGTTCAGGAACTGCTCGATGTCCTTGAGCAAACCGACGACGCGGCGGGAATTCGAGATACACTCTTCGTCCGGCATCCGCTCCAGGCCTTTGCCCCTGAGTACTTCGACGGGCAGAGCGACATTCCAGCGAGCTTCGATTCTACCACGCTGCTGGCTGCTCAACGCCTGCAGGGGCAGCCCGAACAGGCGGCCGTGTTTGCTGATGCGGCGTTGGCAACAGAACAGAGCTTCGACAAGGAGTTGAGCGAAGCGTCTGGCGAAACTGAATCGGTCACCGTCGGCGACTTAAGACTTCTCCATGAACGACCGTGGCTCCTGTTTCTCCGACGAGTCGGCATTGGCGATATTTCAGTTGCAGAAGACTCAACCGACCGTGAGCCGCTGGTGCTCGACGGGTTGGAGTACTGGCAGGCGGGGGACGCGTGGCTTGAAGGTTCGTTGGCGGGGGAAGCTCCGGAGACCATCGCGCGACAATTGGTCCGGACCGGCAGCATTCCCGCCGGCAGTGCCGGAGAATCGGTCGTACGATCGCTCAAGCAGGATGCAGCCCGCATTGCGGCATCCATGCAGAAAGCAAAACTATCGACGAGAACAGAGTCGTTGCCGGTCAACCTGCCCATTGCCGACGTTCTGCTGACCGGCGAAGTCGGCGGTTGGACGGGCGACGCGATTCATCGCGGAACGTTCTCAAAGGTCAACGTGAAATACGCCGCCAGGCTGTGGGTTGACCATCTGATCGCGACCGCAACCTGCAACCGAATTCTCGAACCAGCCGTGATGGTTGGCCGCGACGGCACAAAGGTGACGCTCGGCGAAATCAAGCCGGACCAGGCGTTCGCTCATCTGGAGACTCTGGTCGGCATCTGGCGGACGGCTCGCTGTTTACCGCTGCCGTTTTTTATCGACGATAAAGTGGTGAAGCCGGTCTGGAAGAGCGAGGTCGACTTCGCCGATCAGCAGTCAACCAGAGCGTACATCGCGACGGCTCGAAATGCCTTTGTGCAGGAACCATTCAGCAGGGACAGCTCAGGGCGACGTCGGCCAGCACCGGCTGATGAGCCTGACGCGCGGGCAGCATTCGCCGGGCTGCAACCGTTCGAGATGCGCTGCGACATCGTGCCGGCGCTCGCGGAGGTTGGCGACCGAAACCTGTTCGCTTATCTGGCCGAGACGCTTTGCGTGCCGCTCGCCGAGCACCTGGAATCGTTTCCCGGCTGACGTGAATTGGCAGTAGGGTGGGCACCGCCCACCAAAGAATTTCAGGTTGGTGGGCAGTGCCCACCCTACGGTTGTCTTACCGCAAACCCGGCAGCAGGTAGTTGTACGTCACGATGAAATGACAGGCACAACCAGCGGTCACCAACAGGTGCCAGACACAGTGGAAGTATGGCACTTTGGTGTCGTTGCACAGGAAGAACGTACCACTCAACAGGCAACCGGCTCCGGCGGCGATCCAGGCAACTCCTGCGGGCGGGAACCAGGCCATCATCACCGGGACGGCGAGGATCGGCATGCAGCCAATGAGCATGTAAAACCAGACCGGCACCATTTTGACGCCCGTCACAAACAGCTTCAGAAAGACGCCGGTGAAGGACAGAATCCACATCGTGATCGGAATCAGAAACCAGTAGCCGGTGTTGCAGACGGTCAGCCCGACGGGTGTGAACGCTCCGGAGATCAGCAGAAAGATCGAAACCTGGTCGAGCGTTCGGAAGCTGTGTTTCCACTTGCCGCTGAGAAAGCTGTGCGACAGTGTCGAAGTCAGATAGACCGACGTCAGCGTGATTGCGTAGACGATGCAGGAAGCCGTGACGACAGGATCGCCCATCGCGACGGCCTCGCGAATCAGGACCGCTGACCCGACGACGGAAAGAGCTGTGGCGAGCGCGTGCGTAATCTGGTTGGCTCGTTCTTCACTGACCAGACGAGCTTTGCGCGTATTGAGAGGAGCGTGAGACCAAAGCAGGCCACTCATAAAACGACGTCCTTGTCGATGCCGGACAAACGTGCCCACTCGTCGCGGCAATAGTGCGTGATACCGAGTTCAAATTTTACAACCGGGACGCGATCCGCCGCCGGTTGTTGCACGGCATCACATCGTTTCGCTCGTCTCCGTGTCCGACGTCGCTTCAGACCGTTGTTCGGACAAAAAGACAGATAACAGATCCGACCAGATGCCGGAACACGTGATTCGATCAGCGAGACTCGCAAGCAGACGATCAGGCCGCTTTTCGCAGCTGATCAAGAGCCTCGATCGTGGCTCGAGCTTCTTCGAAACTGCCGAGACTTTCGACGAACGACATCAGCGTTTCGAGGTCCTGGTCGTCGTACTGTTCGAGCAATTCGGCGAGCTTTTCATCGTCCATCACAGAACTCCCTTCGCAATCGGCACTGGGTAGAACCAGAGCGGCTGGCCGATTTGTTCGGCCAGTGCTCAGGACACTCATCGGCACCAAAGGGGCTGCTGCTTCAGGTTTTGACGCCTATAGCGGTTGCGTCGCGGGGCGGAGCTCTGAACTGCCGGCATAGTCAACCACGACGGCAAAGAACGACCCACACGCTTCGCGAAGGTGTGAATTTTTCTGTAGGCTGGAACAAGCTCCGCGCAGTTCCGGCGATTCGAACCTGTCTGGACTATTGAATTCCGGAACTGCGTGGAGCTTGTTCCAGCCTTGTCCTGTCGGTTCAAAATCACTGCGTCTACGGGGCTGGAAAGCGAGATCGCTCCACTGATAACGTAGACATTCAGACCCGGGCGTCAGTCCCAAAATGCTGGCGGAGCTTCTGAATCGCCTTGTACTTCTCATCGCTGATGCGGGCAGGGCTGAGTTTCAGCGATTCGGCGATGGCAGAAATCGATTCGCCGTCGGACCAGCGAGTGACGATTTCCCGCTGAGTCGGGCTCAACCGGGCGTTGTCGCCGTTCACTGCGTTTCTGACGTGGGCCAACGATTCCATTTTGGCCGGCCAAGCGTCGCGATCTTCTGACTGGCTTGCGGCGAATTCCAGCGACGAATACTTCTTTTCACGTCGAGATCGTTGTGAAGTTGCCCAGATCGCTCGGTTCAGTTCGCGACGTTCGGGCGATTCCGCATCCTCGATCGCTATGAGAAGCCGGTCCCGATCGACTCGTTCCAACAGTCTGGCGAAGACCTGCTGCGTGCAGTCAGACCATTCCTGGTGACTGATTCCGGCGTTTTGCCAGCTTTTCGAGCAGTACGCTCGAATCTTTTTCAGAATGGTCGATTCTGAGACCTGACTGACGGCGGCCGTCGCGGCGGCAGCTATTCCGGTCGCCGCTTGAGCAGACGACGGCTCGGCTGCCGATGTGGCAACGACGAGGGCACAGGCTGCCAGAGAAAGTCGGATGGCAGACCTCGTGTCGACGGGGTCTTTTACAGTTTTTCCGGAGTCAGTGGGTGTCGCCATGAGCGTTGCCCTTTGTCGAAAAACCAAGGTCACGTCTGGAGTTACAACGATTCGTACCAGACTTTCGTCCTGCCGGGAAGATCTCCCTGCGTCACGATAGACGGCCCAACGCACGAATCTCGTAGTGGCTTCAGGAAAAAACGTGCCGATTCACCAGGAATCGAGAAACCGCTCGCCTCAGGCCGGCTCGACCGCGTCTTGAACATCATCGTCATCGACCGCCCATGACCATCGGATATTGTCCGGCAGAAGTGACGGTTTGACGTCGGCGGTGCTGTTCCAGCGTGCTGCCCAGACGTCCCACGATAGCGGAGTCTCGACGAACAGCAGGCTTTTGGTTGTCAAAGTGGGCAGCAGAAAGTTGCGCGAAACTGAGCGAGGATAAGGTCGAATCACCTGGTGATGCCACAGGTTGTAAACCGCTTCTTCGGTATACTCCCCATCCGGCCAGACAACCAGTCCGTCTTCCATGACGTCGTAAGGGATCCGGCGAGGCGCAAAGCTGGCGGCGATCTGCTCGCGAACCATGTCGACTCCCGCCAGCTTGTAGAATCCGACCAGCGCCGCGAGCAGCGTCTCCCGTTGAACGTCGTCCAGCTTTTTCACCCATCCGGTTTTGCGAGTGTTCGCGACGAGCCAGCCAGACTGCTCCTCGAACACCATCAGCAGCGTCTCGCTCGACAGGGTCGGACACGCCAGCTCGATCCGAATATTGTTCGACGCGAGCCGGATTCTGGCGACCGAAATGTCATCGACGTTCCAGTCGGGTGCTTCCTTGAGCAGCTGCAGAAACTCCCGCACGACGAAATGCTCAACGGCAACATGCACATGGTGCAGCTGATCGAGGTACTTGCTGCGGGCGAGACTGTGTTCAGCCGGAGAACGGCGACGATCGATTCGCCGCAGTCGTAGAAATAGTTTTGGCAGCGTTCCGGAATGGAAGCCAGGTTTCATCAGGCGGATAAATGTTTCGCCATGACTGCCGACCAGAACGGGCTTCAGATTCTCACCACGGTTTGCTTTGTAGAGTTGCCAGTTCGATTTCAGCTCCCAGGCCATGAATCCAAAGACGCCTGGCATGAGGAAAATCATCGGTGTGATAATGGCGGTTGCTATATCTTTGCCGCCAGCCAGATCCTCGCCACCAACGAGTGGAGCCAGCTGGGCAATCAACGTCGGCGCCATCGGCAACAACAACTTGTGTGACACGGTGACGACCGGGAAGTGCTTGATCGGGTTAATCTGTGGCTCGATCAGCAGGTTGACGCAGAACCTCGCGACGAATGTGAAGCCCGCCCAGAAAACTCCCAGCAACGCCTTCGTGCCGAGCGACAGCGTCGTCTCACCACTCTTGAAACGAAGCCACTCGTCGACCGCGTAGAGGACTCGATCGAAGCCTTCGAGCAGGCGTTTGAAGAAGCCCATCACGAGGTCGAACAGCGCGACGAAAATGTGGACCCGGATTCGGTTCCAGGTGGAATGCAGCCATTCCGCGCTCAACTCTTCGACGTCGCGGCCGACCCGCGAGTTAAGAATCACGCTCATCGCGCACAAGACGATTCCCCAGTTGGTCCACGGCTGCTCGGGGATGTCATCGTAGAGCCTCGGCAGTGCCCAGCAGACGAGCGCCGTCGGGATCGCTGGCCAGATCAGAAACTTCCGAATGAAGTGCGCAGCGGAGCTCTTCAGCATTCTCCGTACAGCAGACAGCCTGAGGAATCGAGCCGGCCATTCGTACAATGCTCGCCGCATACCGCTGAAAATGTAGGCGCAAGTCCTCTTGAGAAACCGTCTGAACGGGGCCACGTGGATGATCAGCAGCAGCAACGTGCCAAGTGCAAAGACGATCGAGGGCATGTTCTGCTTGACTGCCAGGATGACCGGCGAGGGATCTCCGTGAGTGGTCGTCACGATCCCCGTCGCCGCATCGGTGACTTCTGTTGTTTCGGGCCGGTGGAATAACTCGACGATGTGGACGACCGCTTCGAACGACAGGTACGCAACGCCGTACGGAATGAAAATAAACCGTGTCGAGAATCGCCCGAGGATCGTCCCGAAGCAGACCGCACTGAGTCGCTGCAACCATCGCAGATAAATGTCGCCTCGCTGGTAAACACCGTCGAGCACGCGACTGAGTCGACCATCCGCTTGCAGAAGTTTATCGCCGAGGAAAAATTCCTTCGGACCGGAAAGGTCGCTGATCTTCAGATTACTTCTCGAAATGGCATCACGCAGATCACCCATCGTCAGGAAGCCGCGATGGGCAACCCCGTCGAGCAACTCTTCGATCAGCTTTCCAAACGCGATTCGCTCCGGAATGTTCTGCGGAGTGAGCTCAACTTCTTCCAGCGTTGATTCGATGAGCGGTCGCAGACGGGTTCTCATCTGATGTTCAGACGAATGCGCCGCTTCGTGCAGCAATCTCGAAAGTCGCCGCCGTTCTTTCCCCGTTAATCGAGACGCCACCAGACGACGAGTCGCGCTGCGAAGGTGTTTCGACATCAGAACTTCGCGCTGGTTAGGAAGTTCCCGTTTGATCGGTCGTCGACCGAATGACCATGCGCACCCCAGCAGGTCGACTGTGTAAGTTTCTTTTTCGTGGTCGACGCAGACTTTCTGCAGGTCGTACAGCAACCGTTTGTCGGGATTCCAGAAACCCTGGCCGGCTTGCAGCAGCAATCCGACCAGCGATTCGTACCAGCTTCGGGCAGCTGCTTGATCGAAGTTCAGCGCCTCCTGAAGCCGACGCACCAAACGTTGAAGATCGGTCAACGCTCCGCTGACCGCCTCGCTGACCAGTTCCGGCGTCGCGTACTTTGCCGCGTGCATTTGATGGAGCGCTGCCGCGACGGCGTTGCCACGTGCGAACGCTTTGTCGGCTCGACGAATCAGTCGGCCGAACGTTGCCAGATTCGATCGGCGAGCCGATTCGATCTTCGGCATCACCGAGTCGAGCAACGACGGGAACTTCGCATCGTCTGATTCGACAGAAGGATGATCATGAGACGCCAACGCGGCACCACGACCGGTCAGCATTTCCAGTTCTTCGTCGGTTTCGTCCGCGACTTCATCCCGGTTCGGAATCTCAGGATCTAGACTGCCGGCAAGTCGCGTCGAATGAAACAGCTCGTCGATCTCAACGTCCTGCTTCAGCAAACGATCGACTGCTTTGAAATCCAGAAACGACGGAAAATAAGAACCCAGACAATGCGGGGCGAAATACTTGATCTCGCAGTAGACCGCCGCGAACTCAACGAACGCGTGCGCTGGTGAGGTGTCGGCGGGAATAAAATTTTCCCGCCTCAACACCGAGTAGATCTCGTCAAACTCGACCTGCCCGATCTGGTCAATCCGCTGCCGAAAGTCGGACGCTGAAAGACTTCCGTCACTCTGTAACACGTCGAAGGCGTCGTGAATCTTCGAGTGAAACAGCAGTCGCCACACCTGAAGCTTGAGCTGCCCGAGACTCATCGATTCCAAATGCTTGTCGTCAGGTCGAGCGATCAGGATTGCACGGTCGGGCAATTCGGAGTTGGCCTCCAGCCCAAGCTCGTCCCAGTCGACGTGCCGAATCACGGTGTTTCGGGAAATGATCCGACTCTTGCGGTGTGGCACCTGGACGGTCAGTGCCGGGAGATCCCATTCCTGCTTGATGACTCGTCGCAACACGCGAGGCTGCACCAGGAACGCCGCCGGGTCGGCATCCCGCAATGCGCGAATGGCCTGCTCGAGCATCGCAGCTACCGGACCACTTGATTCGTGGTGGTCGCTGACGTTGTCGGGTTCCGGTTGTGTGTCAGACATTCGACGTGCAGCTTTGACTTCCCGATTCGGAAGTTTGTGAGAGGACTAACGAATTAACACAGCGAAACCAGCGTTGCGGAAACGTGACCGGCACGTGGTTTCGGACGTTGCTACTTCTTCGGTTTCCAATTGATCCGAACGCCAATTTCTTTCAGCGCGTCGACCTGCTTGTCGCGCTCAGCGGCGTCGATCGGATTGCCGTCCGGATAAAGCTTCCAGTAAGGAGCAAACCGTCGTTCGCCAGCAGCGTCCTTCTTTGCCATTTCGATCAGCGGTGAAAAATCTTTGATCTGATTGTTCTGCAGAAACGTGAACCGCAGGTCCGTCAGACTGGACAACGGAGCGACGTCAGCAATCTGGTTGTCCCGCAGGTCCAGATTCGCCAGCCATTTCAGACCGCTCAGCGGCTTTACGTCTTTGACTTTGTTCTTACCCAGGTAAAGTGACGATAGCTTCGACAGATCTTTAAGAGGTTCGACCGACTCGACTTCATTTCGCGACAGATACAAAGCTGACAGTTTCTTGAGTCCCGCGAGAGGCTTGAGATCGGCGACTTTGTTGTCTTCAAGCTGGACGTACTGCAGCTTGGTCAGCTTCGCCAGCGGCTTCAGATCAGCAACCGCGTTCTTCGAAACGTCCAGCGACTGAATGTTGGTCAGGCCAGCGATCGGCGACAGGTCGGTAATCTCATTGCCGGCGAAATCGATCAGCACCATGTTCGGGCACCTTTCGAGACCTTTCAGACTCTTGATCCCTTTGCCTCGCGCGCTGACCTGGTAAACATTCTTCAGGTCCTCTTCTTTAATTTCATCTTTGCCCTGCCGACGAAGCACTTCCTTGATTGCTGCTTCAAGCTTCTCGTCGGGAAATATGTCGCCAGCCGTGGCCGATCGTGCCGGCAGCAGAAGTCCTGCCAGAAGAATTGCGACAGTGATTGAACGTCGAATGGTGTGAGTCGTCATTTGCGAGCTCCCCGGTGTCATTTCTTTGGTCTTCTTAAACGGCTTCGTCGACGACCGGATTCGTCAACGCCCCAATCTGGTCAACTTCGATGGTAACCGAGTCGCCATCTTTCAATAGAACTGGCGGCTTACGAGCGGCTCCGACTCCGTGCGGCGTTCCGGTAAAGATCGCCGTTCCCGGCGCAAGGATCGTGCTTCCGCTGAGAAACTCGATGAGTGTCGGAACGTCGAAAATCATGTCGTCGGTGTTCCAATCCTGCATCGTCTCGCCGTTGAGGATCGTCCGAATGCCCAGCGAGTTGGGATTCGGAATTTCGTCAGCAGTCACCAGGCACGGACCCATCGGAGCGAACGTGGCGAAGGTCTTGCCTCGGCACCACTGACTGCCGCCCATCTTGAGCTGCCAGTCCCGTGCGCTGACGTCGTTGCCGCAGGTGTAACCCAGGACGTAGTCCAGAGCGTTCTCTTTCGACACGTTGTGACATTCTTTGCCGATGATCACGACGAGTTCGCATTCGTAGTCGACAGCGTCGCTGCGAAGTTGGCGCGGCAGCACGATCGGATCGTTGGGGTTCTGAATCGCGGAACTCGTCTTCATAAAGAGGACGGGGTATTCGGGGATGTCGTTCTTTCCCTCAGCCGCGTGCCGGCGGTAGTTCAGACCGATGCAAAGAATGTCCGCCGGAGTTGTCGGTGCGAGCAGCTTACTGACGGTGGCTGCCGTTCCGGTGTCGCTGAAGTCGCCGAAGATGTCGCCTTCGACCAGCGTGGTCGAGCCATCCGCGTGCTGACTGCCGAATTGAACATTGCCGACTTCGTCCAGAAATCTGACGAGCTTCATAGCGTGTACCTTGTGTCGTAGGGTCGTTTACGTTGCT
>JBLFXD010000125.1:0-11306 GCA_047611045.1 Planctomycetaceae bacterium
CTGGTCGCCGATCGTTGATGAATCGAAGAACGACGACAAGAACGGCATCCGGACTCACAAGCTGAACGGTTCGAACGTCCGCTATCTGCGGGTCACGTTTCTGGGTTCCAGCTCTGGCGGCTGGGGTTCGATCTGGGAACTGGAAGCGTCTGCCGGCAAGCTGCCAAAGCTGAAGAAAATCGAGCAGCAGGCCGGAGGCGGACAGGCAGCCGTCATCAGTGATGTGAAAGCGCCCGACGGTTTCAACGTGACGCTGTTCGGAACGCCTCCGGACGTCAACTATCCGGTTTGCCTGGCCGCGGCCGCGACGGGTGAAGTGTTTGTTGGCGTCGATGAGCAAGGTTCGCTTGGCAAAGAACCAGGCCGAGGAAAAGTTCTGCGGTGCATCGACACCGACGGCGACGGGCAGGCCGACAAAATCAACACATTCGCAAAGATGGATCATCCGCGCGGCCTCTTTTACGACAACGGTTCCCTGTGGGTCCTGCACCCGCCGTTTCTGAGCGTCTACCACGACGACGATCTCGACGGCACAGCCGATCGGCACGACACGCTGATCACGGGCATCTCGACCGACGAGGTCAACAAGCGCGGAGCCGACCACACGACCAACGGCATCCGCATGGGCATCGACGGTTGGATTTACATCGCCGTCGGCGACTTCGGCTTTACTGAAGCGAAGGGAACTGACGGAACCGTGCTCGCGCGGCGAGGCGGAGGGATCGTTCGCGTTCGACCGGACGGGACGGAAATGGAAATTCACAACTGGGGTCAGCGCAACATTCTCGACGTCTGCATCGACCCGTTCATGAACGTTTTCACGCGAGACAATACCAACGACGGCGGCGGCTGGGATATCCGACTCAGTCATCTTCTTCAGTCGGGCGAGTACGGCTACCCGTCGCTTTATCTGAATTTCACAGAAGAAAGCATGCCGCCGCTGGCTGATTACGGCGGAGGATCTGGTTGCGGAGCGATGTTCTTTCACGATTTGCGATGGCCGGATCAGTTTTCAAACACGCTCTACACCTGCGACTGGGGCACGAGCAACGTCTACCGCCATAACCTGCCAGCCAACGGTGCGACCTTCGATCCTCATCAGGAAGTCTTCCTGAAGATTCCCAGGCCGACCGACATCGACGTCGACGGCAGCGGTCGGATGTACGTCTCCAGTTGGAAGAACGGCAAGTTCGCTTACGACGGACCGAACGTCGGCTTCGTCGCTCAGATAACGCCGATCGATTTCACTCCGAAGCCGTTCCCGCAACTCGACAAGCTCAATGAAAAGCAGCTTGTCGCATTTCTGAGTTCGCCCAGTGCCGTCGCTCGGCAGCACAGTCAGCTGGAAATCCTGCGTCGACACGGTGCAGAGATTAAGAAGCGAAACGGCAAGCCAATTCAAACGACGATTTCAGAGGGAGACGTGATTGCGAACAATCATGGTCCGGCTAACGTTGCAGTCGCCGAGCTGACAATTCTGGCAATGGACTCGGCCGCTCCGCTGTATGGGCGAGTCGGCGCGATTTACACGCTGAACCAACTCGCCGGAGAATCATCTCGCGACTTACTTTTCAAGGTTTCCGAAGATGCCGACGTTCGCGAGCACGCACTGCGAGCATTGACTGATCGCAAAGCAGGGCTCGACAAGCTTCCGCTGGAACCGTTTATCGCCGCGTTGAAAGATGAGGACCCGCGCGTGCGTGGTCAGGCTCTTATTTGCCTCGGACGAATCGGTCGCTCCGAAGCTGGCGAAGCCATCCTGCCTCTGACGGCGCGAGCGACTCACCAGCCAAAGCCGACAGCCGAACCGCTTTACAAACAGGCTGATCCGGGCCGAGTGATTCCTCACCTTGCCGTCCGAGCTTTGCAGAACACGAACTCGGTTGAAGCCTGCCTGAAAGCACTGGAAGGGCCGAACTCGGCTGGTGCGCTGTGGGCTCTCAAGTCCATGCACAACGAAGCGGCCGTTTCGGGACTGATTAAGAGCCTGAGCAGCGTCCGTCATTCAGAGACTCGTCAGGAAATTCTGACAACGCTGATCCGCCTCTACTATCGCGAAGGAGATTACACCGGCGGATGGTGGGGCACTCGACCGGACCGAACCGGGCCTTACTACGATCGCAAGAGCTGGGAACAGACCGAGCGAATCGCTGCCGTCGTGAAAACATTCCTTGACCAGGCGGATCCGAAGACGTTGGAACTGGCCGGTCTCCAGCTGGCCGCTCACAAGGTCGAAATCAAGGGGCTCCCTACAGCGGCCTCGGTCGCGACTCGGAAAGTTGAACCGGAGATGGCCATCGAAATCGCGAAGGTCGATCCCAGCGATCCGAATCTGATCGGAAATCTGGAGCCCGAGATCGCCAGCTACCGCGCACTCAACACCAACGGCGATGCGAAACGCGGCGAGCCACTTTTCAAACGTCAGGCATGCATCGCTTGCCACACGACCGCGAACGGCCAGACTCCAAAGGGTCCGCACCTGGTCGACATCGGAAAACGGTACAAGAAGGCCGAGCTGGTCGAATCGATCTTGAAGCCTGCCGCAAAGATCGCACAAGGCTTCGACACGTACCTCTTCGCCATGGACAGCGGAAAAGTCGTGACGGGATTTGTCAGCGGCGAAAGTGCCGACGAGGTTCAGGTGCGACAGACAAACGGAATCGCGTTGACGCTGAAGAAGGACGAAATCGAAATCCGGCAACAGAAGAAGGAATCGATGATGCCAGTCGGTGTCGCCAACAACCTGACGCCAGAGCAACTCGCGGACCTGGTCGCGTATCTTCAGTCGCTAGGGAATGGCTAATTCATCGTGCAATTGGCAACAGACGAGTGCTCGGTCGCACGACGTACGCTGAAAGCGTTCTACCCAATAGCCAAGGGTCGCCGCGTAGCGGCGCACCCCTGGGTGGAGAGTCATGGTAGTTTTACCCTGCAAGGGTTACACACATCGATCAAGCTGTAGAACGCTTTCAGCGTACGGAATCGAGATTCTTCCCGATCCTGGGGTGGCGCTTCGCTGACCCCAGGCTATTGGGTCAAACGCCTGCGGCGTAATTCCCTGTCTTCGCAGCAGTGCCAAAGAACAATGTCAATTGTCATTTTGCAGTGGCAGGTCCCAGATTTCTGAATTCTCCATCGAAGGCTGGTCTCATCAGCGACTCAATGCAAAATTCGGTTTACCTCGACAATGCCGCGACGAGCTTCCCGAAGCCCGAGTGCGTGTACGATGCCGTCGACAAATACAACCGCCAGAATGGTCGTGCGGTTGGGCGAGGGGCGTCGGATCTTGGACAGGAATTGCAGCAGACCGTTGACCGGTGTCGGTTTCGTGCGGCGACCGTTCTTGGTGCTTCGGCGAAAGAGCAGGTCGTCTTCACGCTGAACTGCACCGACAGCCTGAACATGATCCTGCACGGGCTGCTGACGCCGGGCGATCATGTCGTGACTTCAGTTGCCGAGCATAATTCCGTACTGCGACCGCTGCGGCATCTGGAAGCGACTCGCGATGTGAACCTGACTCTGGTCGACGTTGACGATGCTGGCTTCTTCGACGCGGCTGATGTTGAGAAAGCGGTCCGTCCAGAAACGCAGCTCATCATCCTGCAGCATGCTTCGAACGTGACCGGGGCCATTCAACCGATCGAAGACGTTGCCGCGATCACCGACAAACATTCCGTTTCGTTTGCGATCGATGCGGCTCAGACCGCCGGGCATGTTCCGCTGAATGTCGAACAGCTGGGCGCGGATTTCGTCGCGTGTTCGGGGCACAAAGGGCTGATGGGACCGCTCGGGACGGGGCTGCTTTACGTGGCTCCGGGGCGAGAGAAAGATCTCTTACCGACTCGTCAGGGAGGAACCGGCTCTCGCAGCGAAGTTGACACTCAGCCTGAGTCAATGCCCGATCGCTATGAATCGGGCAATCACAATGCTCCAGGGTTGGTGGGGCTCGACGCGGCACTGGGCTTCCTGCTTGAAAAGGGAGTCGACGAATTGCGACGGCACGAAGTCGCTCTCGCTGAGCAACTTTGCGAAGGCCTGGGAGGCATCCCATCGCTGACGCTTTATTCGAGTGATGACCGAAACCGGCACACGGGAGTTGTGAGTTTGACGTCGGAGCTGTATACGTCGGACGAGTTGGCTCTGCTGTTGAGCCAGCATTTCGGAATCGATACTCGATCCGGACTACACTGCGCTCCGGGAATCCATCGCCGATTGGGAACAATCGAGCGGCAAGGGACCGTCAGGCTGAGCGTCGGATTTCAGACGACTCAGGACGACATCGATGCCGTCATCGATGCGCTGCAGCAGGTTTCCGCCGGTTAAGAAAAGTACCAGTTGATTGTTATGGACCCAATTTCAGATTCGTCGCCCGTCAAAACAATTCCCACCGTCGCTCTCAAGAAAAAACGTGCGCTGCCGTTTTTTAACCAGCATCCTTGGGTTTTCACCGGAGCGGTACTGAGCGTCAGCGGAAATCCCGAGCCGGGCGACGAGGTCATCGTCCGTGACGACAGCGGAAAGTTTGTCGCGCGGGGACTGTTCAACTCGAACAGCAACATCCGAGTGCGGCTGTACTCGTGGGACGAGAATGCGCCGCTGGATCGTGCCTTCTGGGATCAGCGAATCAAAGACGCCGTCACGCTACGAGCCGACTATGTTCAGAACGAAGCGACGACGGCCTGCCGGCTGATCAACAGCGAAGCAGACGGATTATCGGGCCTGACCGTTGATCGGTACGGAGACTGTCTGCTGGTTCAACTGACGAGCCTGGCTCTGGCTGAGCGAAAGGAGATCCTGTTCGACCTTCTGGAAGAGTACTGTTCGCCTCGCGGGATTTGGCTGCGCACCGAAAAAGGCATTCGGCAGTTGGAGGGGCTCGAGATCCAGGACGGCCTCGTCCGCGGTGAGGAGCCGGAACGAGCGATTTCGATCAAAGAAAACGGACTGACGTTTGTCGTCGACGTCGCCGAGGGGCAAAAGACCGGGTTCTTTCTCGATCAGCGAGACAACCGCCGAGCTCTCGCGAAGTACACCGCCGGGCATCGAGTGCTGGACCTCTTCTGTTACTCAGGCGGCTTCGGAATTACCGCGACCGCGCTGGGCAACGCGGCTTCGGCGATCTGTGTAGACTCTTCGCAGCCCGCTCTGGACTCAGCCCGGCTGAATGCTGAAGCCAACGGCGTCTCTGAAAAGGTCGAATGCATCAAGTCCGACGGATTCAAATACCTGGAAACCGCTCGTGATGAGTCGGCTCAGTTCGATACGGTGATTCTCGATCCGCCCAAGATGACTCGCACCCAGGCCGGCGCCAAAACTGCCCTGCGAGCGTACCACAGCCTCAACGACCTGGCGGTTTCCGTGTTGCGGCCGGGCGGGATTCTCGTCACGTGTTGCTGCTCCGGACACATTAGCCCCGACGATTTCAACCGAATGCTATCCGGAGTCGCCACAGGATCAGGACGGCGGATTCAGATTCTGGAGTCGCGCGGCCATGCCGCCGATCATCCGGTTTCTCCGAATTGTCCGGAGAATGCGTATCTGAAATGTCTGATCTGCCGAGTCCTGTGACAGGTTCTGCGGAATCGAACAGAGATTCTGCCGAAAAGAGATTCCAAACCGGGGCATCGTCGACTTGTCGATCCTCGACGGGGAGATATAATCCCCACCCCTCAAGCAGCTGAGACCACGAGCGCAAGTGGCGGAATTGGCAGACGCGCTAGGTTGAGGGCCTAGTGGGGGTTAAACCCCGTGGAGGTTCAAGTCCTCTCTTGCGTACTTCTGTGAAAGGACTTACGTCAACAAGACGTAAGTCCTTTTTTCGTGCGCTCCCGAATCGGGGGCAGATCGGGGGCAGCATGGCCCTCACGTATCGCTTACACCGCTGGCGCTTTCCGGCATCCCTTCATAGGATTGCATGTCGGAGGTCCAGTCATGGCGTGGCTCGAAATTGCTCCATCCGGAGTCTTTCAAATCGGATTTCGTATCGGGGAACGAAAACTCAAACGATCGCTTCGAACGAACGATCGCAAGGAAGCAGAGGCCGCTCGCAGCCGCATGGACGAGAACATTCGGCTGCTTGAACGAGGCCGACTCACGTTGCCTCCGAATGCTGACGTGGCGACGTTCCTGCTGTCAGACGGAAAGCTTGAAGAGCGAATCAGTATCCCCAAACCCGTCACCTTGACCGAGCTTTTCAATCGATACCGGACGGAACTGCCGGCTGGGTTTCTTGAGGATAACTCGCTACGGACAATCAAGATTCACCTGAAGCATCTGGAGAGGCTGATCGGGAAAACGCTCTCGCTATCTCAGGTCACGACGCCGACGCTTCAGCGTTACATTGACCGACGTTCGCGCGAGGAGAATCGACGTGGAAAAAATATCAGCCCCACGACCATTCGCAAAGAGCTGACGACACTCAGCTCTATCTGGAACTGGGGTAGTGTCCGCAGCTACGTCGAGAATCCGTTTCCGAACCGTGGCCTGAAGTATCCCAAGTCCATCGATAAACCACCTTTTCAATCATGGGATCAGATTGAGCGACGCATTGAACGCGGTGGTCTGGATGAAGTTGAAATCAAGGAATTGTGGGACAGCCTGTATCTAACCATCGACCAGATTCACGATTCCCTCAGCCACGTGAAAGATAGTGCTCAGCACGAGTTTATCTACCCGATGATTCTCATGGCCGCACACACAGGAATGCGTCGCAGCGAACTGATGCGGGCTGAGATTGATGACATCGACTTCAGGATGAAGACGATTCATGTGCGAGAGAAGAAGCGGGTTCGCGGTCGCATCACGACTCGCGTCGTACCATTGTCTGAGCCGTTATGTGAAACACTGGAATCATGGTTCGCAAATCATCCAGGTGGTCGATCAGCGTTCTGTCTGGGGCCGGACGTGTGCCGAAGTCGAAAGTCATGCGATGAGGCCCGTGCGATCACAATCGATGAAGCCAACCATCACTTCAAGCAGGTCTTTCTGAATTCGAGGTGGTCCGTTCTCCGAGGCTGGCACGTCTATCGACACAGTTTTGCGTCGAACTGTGCCCTACGCGGTCTTGACCAGCGGATGATCAATGAATGGATGGGGCACCAGACGGAAGCGATGGTACAACGGTATCGGCACCTTTTCCCGGATCAGCAGCAGAATGCCGTGAACTCAGTCTTCGCCTGACGGCAATCTCGTTCTCGCGGCGATCTCACAAAGAAAATCTCAGTAGACAGCCCACTGGTGATGCTGTGCGAGCGCTGGTGCACGCTGGGAATTTAGAAGTCAGACTCGCCGACATGCGGTGGCGATTGGGCGAGTATGTTCGTCGTCGAAGGAATCGACGAGTGAGCGAAATCGTGATACTCAAGTGGCCATGTATTGTGAACCATCACTGCCGTGTCCTGTCGCATCAGCCCGAGGCTTATGAGAACCACAATTCTGCTTGACGACGACATTCATTGTGTCGCCAGATCGTCTGCTGAAGCGGACGGTATTTCTCTCAGCACGGTCGTCAACGGGCTCATGCGGAAAGTGATCTTGCGGGATCATCCGGAGCTGTTCCGCAGAGCTTCGTTGCAGATTGCAAAGTTGAAGAAGTTGAGCGTTGATCGCAGCGATGAAGATTCGCCAGCTAAGTGACGAAGCAAACGTCAGTAGCGTTCCGGTGGGGGGAGCAGGCCTTCGTTCTGGATGCGTAGGAGTTCTTCGTGGTTGATGCGCCATTCTTCTTCGCAGCCTCGACCGCACATGGCTTTGAAGGCGTTGACTCGTTGGAGGCGGCACCATTCCCGGACGGTGTATGGTTTCTTGTCGAGAATTTTCGCGACTTCCTGCGTGGTGTAGGAGTCTTTGATTGTCTGGCGGTTAGTGACCAGTGCGTGCAGATCGCATAACACCGCTTCGATTCGCGTCAGCTTTGACGCCAGCTCGTCAACGCTTCTTTCCAGTGATTCAATCCGCTCATTGACATCGCCATTCACTGCCTGTGGTTTATGGCCATTCGTCTCACGACGTTGGCCATTCCGTTTCCTCCTGCTTCCCTGCTCATGTGGCTCTCCTCCGAAGAGATCGAGCTGATTCGTAGACAACATGATGTTTCTCCACAGGACTGTAACGGGGTGATTGTATCGCCTTCAGATCGCCACTCCAGGTGCTGTGTCAAACAAATGGCAAACGCCGGGATATACATCGCGTTTGCGGCAGCGTTGCAGTGACGGAAGTCGAAAGCCCCGCCCCCGTGAAATTCGTTCGGGACGAATCCGGTCAGGTACGACGCTGATCGCAGGCTCCGCCGTATGACCTGTGTGCGATCTCAGTTGCGGTTGCGACAGGCAGATCAATCGTGTTGCCGGTACATCCAGCGCGTGCTATGGAGTTCGAACATGCTTCATCGCGGAACTCGCCGGCGTTGCCTTTCTGTCGATCGGCCCTCCTGATTCAGTGTGGAACTTTGCCGCAGTCGCGAATCGATTGTGACTTGCATCTTCCGGGCACGCTTCACGCCAGCAGGCTGTCATTCGCGTGCGAATCCGGAATCCGCGGCGTCACGGCACGCTTCGCTCCGGTTCCTCCTGATTGAGGTGGTTCTTCACCGCTGGCGCTTTCGGTGAATGAAGAACAACTCAAACAGGAGAAACACATCATGGCAAAGAAACCAACACACAGAATCCGAGTCGGGCGAGTCATCGCCAGTATCTGGGAACGCGACGGCGAGAAAGGCCCGCGACACTTCGCGACGTTCGAACACTTCTATCAGGTCGACAACGACTGGAAGTATTCCGACTGCTTCGGCGTCGATGATCTACTTGCTCTATCGAAAGCCGCCGATCAGGCACACACCTGGATCAGCCGACAACTCAAGCAGAATCAGCCTACCCTGTAGTCACCCCGGTCGGGTTCGTCCCGACCTTTTATCTCGGTCGCCAGCCCACTCCGAAAGTGGCCGCTTCGCGTACGATTTCGCCTCCACCCAGTCGGCTCTTTCCGGTAGCCGCATTGCCGTCATTTCAGAGTGTTTCAGCTCCCCATGGAACGATTCTCCTGGACCGAGGTCTGGCGTTTATGAACACCGATTCGAAACTCACACACTCAGAAAATGTGGGGACTCTGCTGCACGGCGGCGGCTCATGGCACAGAGCTTCGCTCTGTCGTTTGCACCCCGATGAGGCGTCGCTCAAATCTTCGTTCGGAACGCCCGAAGATTGAACAACGCCTCATCGGAATCGCGTTCGGACGGCTGAACGCCGCCCACCCTGCTCTGGCTTCGCTGGACGCTTCGCCGCTCTTGACGAGCGTTTTGCTGACCAGTTTCCGGACCAGTCAGCGACGGGCCTGTACGGCCCTGTGCTCAACCTCACTGGGGTGAGGTGCTCGCGGGGAGCCGTCGCTGAACGCTCCGTTTTGGGGACCGACTTGAGACTGAACGAATTACGACCAGAGATGGACTAAGAAAAGGGACCAGACCAAATTGATCAGACAGGATTCGACTTCCGACAGGCATCTGTCAGGGCATCTGATAGGTCACCCCCTATCAGATGCCTTAACAGATGGCGAGAACGACAGACAAGTAACCGATTGATAGAGAGTTACGACAATTGACCTGGACCAGATGACGACTACAGGTTACGGGTGCAGGGTGGTGCGTCATCCGCGCCCAAATTAGACTGTCGGGAATGGCAACTCGGACAACCACCATTGCACTTACGCAGAGGGATACCGAGCTTCTTGAAGCACTCACTTTGAGGATTCGAGTGCTCTCTATTGATCAGATTTCTCGAACGTGGTGGCCAGATTCCGCCACTGCCGAAACTGCCAATCGGCGTGTCCGACAACTTGTCGACGCGGGATACCTGTCCCGCGTCAGTCTCATGGCGCATCCTGAGACTCCGGTTCACGAGGCCGTCTGCGTCTGGACTCAGGACGACGTCGTTCCTGATTTTGGAGCGGTCGCCTGGCGATTGAATTCACGCTGGCTTGAGCCGTTGATCAACACTGACTGCGTCATCGCGACTCGGTTTGCCGGTCGTTTCTTCGGTGGCTACGGAGGCCGCAAACCGCGTCGTGCCGAGACGACTCACGACCTCCACCTCAGTGCAGTGTTCCTGCAGATGCGAACAAATCAGCCACGCCGCTCTGCTTCGTGGAGTTCCGAAGAAGAACGAAAGAAAGCCGCCGGTCACGGTGAGAAACTGCCCGACGCAATCGTGTCAGACGGTAAATGTAAAACCGCGATTGAACTTGGCGGAAAGTCGTACGATCGCGAGAAACTTGAGGGCTTTCACAAGTTCTGCGTAGAGCAGAATCTCTCATACGAGATTTGGTGAATGAACGATCGTGACGACCAGATTTTGAACCACATCGGGCTGTATCAGCTTACCTTGCGCCGCGTCATTGAAGAGCAGTTCTTTGACGGAGGCAACTCAGGAAACGTCATTCAGCGATTCGTCGCCAGTAAAAAACTCAAAGTCCGGGACGGACTTCCGGGGCGACTCAGCTACTACCAGCTCACACGATCCGAAGCGAAAAGCCGAGGGCTGCCCGAGTCACGCGCACGGGCACTACAGAATCAGGCGTTTCATACGGCACTGGCCGTGCTCTGGTTCTGTACAATGTCTGAGGGCAACCGACACCGGTTAGAACAGGGAGAGGTCAATCGACTGTTTCCTGATGCTCCACCGATCGGTATTCATTGCGTTGAACGAAATCCCGATTCACATCGGTTGATCCGGATGAAGGTGACCGACCCGGATTCTGAAGACAGCACGGTTCTGCGATCACTTCGTAAGACTGTATTTCAGACGATGACCATGCCCGGACTACGGCCGTGGATTGAGACGGGGCGTTACTGCTTTGCAGTACTCACTGAAACCGACGCCCGCGTAAAGCGAATCCGTCAAGTCATCGATGCCGACCAGCAGCTTTCCGAATCGGCGACCTTCATCGTCGAACAGGCTCCCGGCGTCAGAACTTTGAAGCAGGCCCTTCATGACCGTCAACAACGATGAACTCCGTCGACGATCCGCTTCACCGCATCGCCGGGAGAAACCGAATCCAGCCGGTACTGAAGTGACTCGCTATCCGATTCACTACAGCCCGGCGTCGGTTGCTGACATCAATTGTGATGCGCTGCCACCAACGGATGCCGTTTGTGACATGCAGCTTGCTTACCGGGAAGAGCCGGCTTCCGAAGAGGAAGTTCTGGCGATTGGTCGTACAACACTCGCTGGCATGTCGCTCGGTGCGGTTGTCATCTCGCTCGCACTGGTGCTACTGGGTCCCGTCGTTCCAGTCTCGGCGACACTGTCGCTTTC
>JBLFXD010000126.1:0-11242 GCA_047611045.1 Planctomycetaceae bacterium
CTGATTGAGGTCCGCCTCGGTCTAATTCTGACCAATTCAGCAGACGACGTTCGGAACTTCACGATGGCACTTCCACACGCGACACAACATTCAACCGGTCACGCTTTTACGTCTCTTCACGGAAGACAGCGTGAAGGTTTGATGATGCTCAACCGGCGCGGCATGCTGAAATCCAGCGTCGCGGGGCTTGCCGGATTGTCGCTGCCGGGGCTGCTTCAGCAGCAGGCAATGGCGAAGCAGGCTGGCAAATCGATGGCGACGGGCAAGAGCGTCATTCTACTTTGGATGGCTGGCGGACCAAGCCACATAGACACGTGGGATCCAAAACCGGATCGACCTTACATGAACCGAGGTCCGTTCGGCGTCACACAAACAAAACAGCCGGGCGTTTTCATCAGTGAGCATTTCCCGAAACAGGCCGCGATGCTCGACCAGTTTTCGCTCATCCGCTCGGTCGATGCCCGACACAGCAGTCATCAGCCGAACATGGTCATGCAGACAGGAAATCTCGCCGCGGCTCCTCGGTCCAATCCGAAAGGGCTGACGTTTCCTTCGATCGGCTCGCTCGTTTCGAAGCTTCACGGTGCGAATCAGCAGGGGATGCCGCCGTACGTCGCTTTCCAGAAACACACCAGCCACATCGGCTACTCCGGAGATCTTGGCAAGCGGTACGACCCATTCATCGCGAATGGTGCATGTCGGTTACCGGTCTACGACCTCCTCGGCAAAGACACGGGGCGGATGTCCGGAGCGAGCATGTTTCAGATGCCGTCCGGCCTGACGCATCCGCGAGTCACTGAGCGACGCTCGTTGGTCGGCCAGATTGATCAGTTGAGACGTGACCTCGACCAGGACGGCTCGATGGAAGCGCTCGACAGCTACGGTCAGCAGGCGGCGAACATTTTGCTCGGTGGTCGAGCTCAGAAAGCCTTCGACCTGGAGGCGGAGCCGGCCGAAGTTCGAGACCGCTACGGCAAACATCTCTGGTGCCAGCAGGCGTTGATCGCTCGGCGACTTATTGAAAGTGGCTCCAGCTTCGTGACGCTGGACCTGAGCCACCACACGGCATCGGGCACGTGGGACAATCATGGAATCCCCGGCGGAGTCTACGGTGGCATCACAAAGGGACTCGGCCCGCTGCTGCCATTGTTCGATCATCTACTGACGACTCTCGTCAGCGACCTGGGCGAACGTGGATTGCTCGACGACTGCCTGGTGATTTCGATGGGCGAGTTTGGCCGAACGCCGATCATGGGGACGCAAGGCAGCACCGACGGACGGAATCACTGGCCAGCCGTCATGTCCATGTGCATGGCCGGCGGCGGCCTGCGACACGGTCAGGTGATCGGCGCGTCCGAACAGGACGGCGGACACCCGGCCGAACGCCCAGTCACACCTGGCGACCTGGCAGCCACCATTTACCGCCACTTCGGCGTCCCGCTCGACGCGACCTACGACGACGCCCGCAACCGCCCTCGCTACATCGTCGAACACGGCGAGCCGATCTCCGAGCTGTTTTGATCGGAGGAAGCGTGGACTTGAAGATTCGATTGCTCCATCTGTTGCCGTCGTGGATGAATTGAGCCAGAAAATGCAGCGACGAATTACCGAGTTGACGCGACAAGTTGCCTCGCCCGTTCTCGCAACTTCGATGATCCTCGGTCTGTTGGCGACGGTCGGACTGGCCGCTCAGCCGAATCCGATTTTGAACAACGTTTTCCCCGCTGGAGGCCAGGCGGGAACCACCGTCGAAGTTACCGTTGCTGGCAACAGCTTGGCCAAAGTGTCAGGCCTGCGGTGTAGTCATCCGGCGATCACTTGCGAGACGGATAACGGAAAGCAGTTTCGACTGACGATTCCCGGCGACGTTCCGAACGGACATTACGACCTGTGTGCGGTGACGGCGTCCGGGATCAGTTCCGTCAGATCGTTCGTCGTTGGGCGGCTGCCAGAACAGGCGGAGTCGGCGGCAAATGATTCGCTCGACGCTGCGGAAGTAGTTATTCACGACGCCGTGACAAACGGTCGGATCGAGAAGCCAGGCGACGTCGACCATTTTTCGTTTGCAGCGAAACGTGGCCAGCGAGTCATCCTTGAATGTCACGCCGAGCGAATTGATTCGCGGTTGCGGGCCGTGTTGGAAGTCTTCGATGCCGCCGGGCGTCGTCTGGCGGTGAACCGAGGATTCTTCGGGATCGACCCGTTGATCACGTTCGACGTTCCAGACGATGGAGTTTACCGGGTTCGAATCTTCGACCTCGTCTATTCCGGAAGTGCCGATCATGTTTACCGGCTGAGCATCGACACCGGTCCGCGCGTCGTGTTTTCGGTCCCCGCTTTCGCGCAGGCTGGCACCAGCAGCCGGATTGAGTTGTTCGGTTGGAATCTCGGTTCCACTTCGAAGCCGTCAGCGGGCTCACGGTATGAGACGGTCGCCGTCGATATTGCCGCACCGCTGAAAGAGTCGTCGCCGTCCCCTTTCCGACTGACTCCAGCGCAGATTGAGACTCGCGGTTTTGCCTATCACTATCCTGGCAGCCAGACGCCGATTCGAATTGGCCTGAGCGATTTACCAGTGACGGATAGTTCTGCCGGTAATCACTCGCCGGCAGCGGCTCAGCAAATTGCTATACCGGCGGAAGTAAGCGGGCAGCTCATCACGAACGGGGAACTCGACTGGTTTCAATTCAGTGCTAAACGCGGTGAGGTCTTGTGGCTCGAAGTTTTCGGAGAGCGGATTGGTTCCCCCGTTGATCTTGATGTAAGACTCCTCCACTTCAACGCGATTCGTGAGTTCGCCCGGTTCAGCGACCAACAACGAAACATCGGTGGCCCGAGATTTCCCTCGGCACATTCCGACGCTTCAGGACGATGGGTCGCGCCTTCGAATGGTCGATACCTTGTGCTTGTGCGAAGTGTGGTCGGCGGCCAGGACGATGATCCGCGTCGGACGTATCGACTGAGTATTCGCCGAGAGGAACCCGATTTCGACCTTGCCGTGGTGCCTCGTCGTGACGACCCAACGGCCATGAACATCCAACGTGGTGGCCGGGCGATTGTCGACGTGGTCGCGTTTCGGCGTCGTGGCTTGACCGGACCAATTCGGGTATCCGCTGAAGAATTGCCGCCCGGCGTCGAATGTCCGGACGTCTGGCTGGGACCGGGCGTCGATCGAGTTCCGCTGGTCGTCAGCGTTGGACACAGTGCCGAGCCATTTACCGGAAAGCTTAATTTGGTCGCTGATGCGGATTCGGTCGGCACGAAGCCTGTGTCCGGAAGTACGATCGTTCGTAAAGGTCTGCCCACCGGCTGGAGCCGACTGACAGATCGCATCGAACTTTCGATCGCCGGCGAGTCTCCGATTCGAATTTCCGCGGACGCTCATCAAATACGTGGGCACGATCTTTTTGGTGACCTGAAAGCTCGTCACGCTCCGGGGACGATGGTCGACGTTCTCGTCCAGGTAGAACGAACGGAGATCGACTACCAGGCTCCTGTCGTGATTCGCGGTGTCGGACTTCCCGCTCAGATTCAAAATCAGAAGGCGACGATCCCCTCAGGGCAATCGACTGGCCACGTCAGTTTCTACCTGCCACCCACGATGCCCGTCGGTCGTTACACGATTGCCGTACAGGGTGAAACTTCCGTTCCGACCGGAGCGACGGACAAAAACGGAGAACGGAAGACGGAATCGGTGACGGTTTTCACCAACCCGGTAACCATCGATGTCCGGCCAGCGGCGTTTGTCGTGGAGCTGGACCAGGACGCTCCGACCAGGATTCATCGCGGCGAAGTTCTGCAAGTTAAGTATTCCGCTCGCCGCGTAAACGGATTCATCAGTAAGATGCACACCGAGTTATTCGCTCCTGGCGGAGTTCGAGGAATCCGCGGTCGCGGTGTCAGTTTCGTCGGGCAGACTGACTCGGGGACGATTCAGATCATCGCCAACGAGGATGCGCCATTGGGGCGGCAACCATTTTTGAGATTGTTTGCTGTCGGCGTGCTGGAAGACGAAGCTGTTTTTCAAGGTAGTTGTTTGCTGCCGCTTGAGATTGTGGAGTAGCGAAAAGCGATGTTTCGAACTGCCTTACTACTGACACTTGCCGTGACGACACTTCCTGTGTCGGCCGCTGAAGTCGTGCCTGTCAGTTTTCGCAACGACGTCGTTCCGATCCTGACGCGGCACGCCTGTAACAGTGGCGGGTGTCATGGGAAGTCGACCGGTCAGAATGGATTTCGATTGTCGCTGCTCGGCTTCGAACCCGACTTCGACTATCGATCCCTGGTGCTCGAAAGTCGCGGCCGACGTGTGTTTGCCAGCGTCGCTGACGGCAGCCTGATCCTGGCCAAGGCAACTGGTCGTGTGCCCCACGGCGGCGGACGACGGATCGAGCCGGATTCGGAAGACTACCGCGTGCTTCGTGACTGGATCAGAAACGGCGCTTCGGATTCGAATCCGAACGAGCCTCAGCTAACACGCATCGCGGTTTCTCCACCGCAAGGAGTGATGAGCACGTCGACAAAGATCGTGCTGAAGGTTACGGCTCATTACTCGGATGGTCGGCAGCAGGACGTTACCGGCCGGAGCCTTTACGAAAGTAACTCGCCCGAGATCGGTGACGTTGATCAGCTCGCTCAGGTGACAACTTCAACTCGCGGCGGGCAGTTCGCGGTCATGGTTCGTTTCGGCGGCGAGATCGCGGTTTTTCGTGGCACCGTTCCGTTCGTTCGCCAATCAGACTTTGACCTGGACTCTGCGTTGAAGGCTGCTCGGGTGGATTCAAACGGCGTCGACAAACATCTGATCGCTCAATGGAAGACGCTCAACGTGGCCCCGTCTCCGGCCGCGTCTGATACCGCGTTCATTCGACGAGCGACGCTCGATATTTGCGGAACGCTTCCGACTCCGGCTGAAGTCACGGAGTACGTCAACGATTCGTCCATCGTCAAGAAGTCGATGCTGATCGATCGGCTGCTCGAGCGTCCTGAACATGCGAGTTACTTCGCGTTGAAGTGGGCAGACATTCTGCAGAATCGCGGCCGCAGTTATTCCAGCCGGCGGCAGCGTGAAGGAACGACTCTGTTAACCGAATGGGTGCGGGATTCGATCGCGACTAACAAACCGTACGACCAGTTTGTCGCAGAGATTCTGACAGCAACCGGCAGTCAGCAGCAGAATCCGCCGGCTGTGTGGTATCGATCTGTCAGAACAACTCAGGACTATGTTGAGTCCGTCGCCCAGGCGTTCCTCGGCGTTCGAATTCAGTGCGCCCAGTGTCACCATCATCCGGCCGAACGCTGGAGTCAGGGAGACTATTACAGCTTCGCGGCTAACTTCGCACGAGTCGGACGCAAAGGCGGTTTCGCCGATGCCGAAGTTCCGACCAGCGAAGTCATCTTTCTGAAGGATCACGGAGAGGTCGTTCATCCTCGAAGTGGAGACGTGATGAGCCCTCGACCGCTCGGTGGGCCGGACTTCAAGCTTTCACGGTATGACGACCCGCGCAAAGCACTCGCGAAGTGGATGACGTCGCCTCAGAATCCGTTCTTCGCTCGAACGCTGGCCAATCGAATGTGGGGACATTTTCTGGGACGAGGGGTCATCCATCCGATTGACGATTCGCGAAGTACGAATCCGCCGAGCAATCCCGCTTTGCTGGAAGAACTCGCCGGCGAACTCGTCGACAGCGGCTACGACGTTCGACACTTGATTCGAGTCATCACACAATCCGCCGCGTACGGCCTGAGTTCGGAACCGACCGCTCATAACAAAGAGGACATTCAGAGTTTCGCAAGGTTTCCGCTGCGGCGACTGTCGGCGGAAGTCTTACTCGACGGACTCAGCCAGGTGTTGGAAGTTCCAACCGAATTCGCAGGCGGTCCCGGAAAATTTCCGGCGGGAACGCGAGCGATCGAGCTGCCTGACGAGAACGTGCCAACGAGTTTTCTGGACGTTTTTGGTCGTCCAGGTCGAACTTCGGCCTGTGAATGCGAACGGTCGGATGATCCAGCACTGGCTCAGGCGTTGGAGCTGGTGAATTCGAAGGAGATCCAGAAGAAGCTGACGGCCAAAGATGGGTACGTTGCCCGACTCGGCGCAAACGAAGAAGCACCCGCGGCCAACGTACGGGAGATCTTCCTGAAGGTTTTTGCTCGGGAACCGCGGAGCGAGGAGTCGGAAGCGGCGGTCTCGTTTCTGGAATCCGAGTCCGACCGGCCCGAAGCTTATCGCACTTTGCTATGGTCGCTGCTGGCAACAAACGAGTTTATGTTTAATCACTGAATGATTAGTTGGGCCACGCCATTTTTCGATTTCATTGTTACCTCTCCCCCTTGGGGGAGAGGTCGCGGTCTCAGCCGCGGGTGAGGGGGCTTTAGCACTTTAACTCCAACCAGCCACAACACAGAAACCCTCACCCGGCCCTGAGAGGCCGACCTCTCCCGCAAGCGGGAGAGGTGACATTCGGAACGCAATGCTGACTGATCGGGGCACGCAGTTATGTCCGACATTTCCCGCCGAAGTTTTCTGCAGTTGGGCTCCCCTCTCATGGGCCTCGGGCTGACGGACATTCTGAGCGCTCGAGCACGTGCGGTCGAATCGGGAAAGCCTGCAAATAAGAAGTCGCTGATCGTGTTCTGGACGCACGGAGGCATGAGTCAGCAGGACACGTACGACATGAAGCCGGAAGCTCCGGCTGAGTACCGCGGTTTCTACGACACCGTCAAGACTTCCGTGCCAGGAATTACCGTTGGAGAGCGATTTCCCGGTCAGGCGAAAGTGATGCATCACATTTCGCAGGTGCGGTCAGTGCATCATGAGAACGGTATTCATGCTCCCTCGGCCCACTGGATGCAGACCGGACGGTTCGGACCGACGCTCGCCAGGAACGCGGCACAGCATCCGTCGTTCGGTTCGGTGATTGCTCGAACCAAAGGGGCCAGTGCCCGGCACATGCCTGCTTATGTAACGATCCCGAAGTCAGAAGCGTTCGGCTATCAGGGAGCGGTTTATCTGGGAAAGGCGAGCAACCCGTTCGAAGTCGGTGCCGATCCTAATTCAAAAGACTTCAAGGTTCCGAATCTTGCACTGCCGGCAGGCCTTGAAATCAAAAGCGTCGAGAATCGTCGTAAGCTGTTGACGCAGTTTGATACGTTGCGACGAGACGTCGATAACTCCGGCGTGCTGGAAGGATTGAATTCGTTCAAGGCTCAGGCACTGGAGATGGTCACCGGAGATCAGGTGCGAGAAGCATTCGACCTGTCGACAGAGAGCGACACCTTGCGGGATCGGTACGGCCGGCATCAGTACGGGCAAAGTGCGTTGCTGGCCCGCCGGCTGGTCGAAGCGGGAACGACCTGCGTCACCATCAACACGGGCTACTGGGATCATCACAACGAGATCGAGAAAGGCCTGGAAGAACACCTTCCACCGCTCGACCAGGCAATCGCTGGCCTGATTGTCGATCTCGAAGAACGCGGGCTGCTTGACGACGTGCTGATTTACTGCGCGGGAGAGTTCGGACGAACGCCCCTCATCAACGGCCACGCCGGACGAGACCACTGGGCCAACTGTTTCACAGTGATGCTTGCCGGCGGCGGCTTGAAAGGCGGCACCGTCGTGGGAGCCAGCGAAAAGTTCGGCGGCGGCGTCACCGAACGACTGACCATCCCGCTCGACCTGTTCGCAACCATCTATCAAACGCTCGGCATCCCCCTGGAAACCCACTACGAAGACGCCTCCGGCCGCCCGATCAGCATCATCGGAGAAGGCCAGCCAATCCACGAACTTCTGTGACGATGACCGGCTTGTCGGGCGTTGCGAGGTGGGCTCATGTCTCGGGTTCTGGTGCGGCTGTCGATGATTCTTCGTCGGGCTTTCGCTTCAGGACGATGCCGGCGACCACGGCGAGGGCTTCTGAAGCCAGTGTTCGGATTCAGGTCGTCGTGGGCAAGTCTGTTGAGCGGATTCCAGTTGCGTGGCCGGTCCACCGTTTCTGATGTCTCGTGACGGCGGTGATGATGCAAAAATGGCGACCGTCTCGTTTGAAGGCGAAGGGAATTCGCCTTGAGAGAAACGGCCGCCATGCAGGGATTGAAACTTCGAAGTTTACTTAACGAATTGATCAGCGTCCGTTTCTCGATCGAGGTTCGTTTCGGACGATTGGTCGATTCGGACGATTGGTCGATTCGCTGGTTCCTGGCAGAAGCGTGCGATGGCTCCTTTCAGTTGAGTGGCTGACTGAAAGCCTTCTCGTCGTTCGACGATGTCGCCTTGCCGTGAGATGACCATCGTCGTCGGCACGGATTCAATTCTCAGTTGGCGAGCGAGTTGCTCGTTCTGGTCCGTGTCGACTTCGACGGGGATGAAGCACGTGTTAATCATTTCGGCCAGCGCGGGGTCGGTGAAGGTTTCGCTCTTCATGCGTTTGCACGGCCCGCACCACTTGGCTGAAAACTTCATCAGGATCGGCAGGCCGGTCTCGGATGACTCACGATTGGCCGCTCGGATGTCTGTTCGCCATTGAACGCCGATCGGTTGAGCGCGTCCTCGGTCGGAAACGTTCGGACGAGATTCGCCGTCAGGAACAGCTCGGTCATCCTGACGACTTGGCGGCTCGCGGTCGCGCGATCGTGAGTCGAGCGGTGCATCGCGACGGTTGTCCAATGGAGGCACGCGGTCTTGTGGGACGCGACTGTCTGCCGTGCTCCGAGGTTGGTTGGTGCGGCCGTCTGAGCCGCAGAAGTCTAGGCGTGATGTTTGACAGGTCGAGCAATCAGCCTTTCCACAACGCCCCGATCGGCACGCATTGGCGGTCGGTAATCGAGCATCGCAGCCGGCGACGCCGCAGCTGGTGAGTCCGCAACGGCTGACTTGTACGGCCGGCCGGTTTCGGGTTGAGCAGTTGTTGTAACTCTGGACGCGGGTGAATGATCGGACAGTTCGCCGGTGATTCGGGCGAAATCCGTCCTGGGCGTTCGTGTGCTCTGACTGGAGCATTCCGACTGGGATCATCAAAGCCAGTGCTCCACATGTCGCAAAGAATGTTCTCATCGCCAGTCCTCCTGATGTGTTACCGGAAAAGGTCAAACTCACAGGGGAGGACACTAAGGCAGGCACCGTGCCACAATTTGGAAACTGTGCGTTGCCTCACACCGAGCTGCGGAAAACAGGCAACAGAGTGTGCCACTTCACAAGCTGGGTAAAGAAATCAGGTTGTCGGCGGCCGAGCGACTGAGATCGGGCTATGGCACCGGAATCCGCATGCGTCGTCAGTCGAACTCAGACCGTGGTCGATCTGACTTCGCCGGGGAGAAGAACGACTGGCAATGCGTCGCGTCGGCGCAGGTTTCCTGACCGCGCACGAATCAATTGACGCTGTCTTTCGCACCTCAGAAGGATGGGGCTTTGACTTTCTTTCCAACGTGCTGATAGCGAGGGTCGTGAAAATACGACCGCAGTTTCAGGCCGAAGCTGTGTCGCTTCTCGATTTCCGCAACCGTTGCCCATGGCGAGTCGGGATGCGCGGCGATGACTTGATCGATCGCCTGTTGCGCGGCGGCACGGTCATTCTGCATTCGAATGACGAAATCGTCTCTCGCTTCCAGAGGGTGGCACAACTTGTTGAGACGTGAGAACTGGTCGATCGAGGGTTCCAGAAGTGGGGCAATACTTTGACCAAGCATCCATTTGTTGTGTTTAGTAGTGGATGCGGCCGGACTCTGCTGTCTGTGGTTGTCGAGGGCGAGCATGTACTGAACGAGTCGAACGCGAAATGCGAGGCATTGTGCATAGAGCAGGTCGTAGTTTGCCTGCCAACGTTTGGATGGCTCGGGTTCTCGCAATGGCCGGACGGATGCCAGTTGTGTGATTGCCGCGTTCAATTTTGCCCAGGCGTATTCAGCATTGGTGAGATCCTGTTGAGCTTCGTCGTCGAAGTTGGTGGTCGAGAATGTTTCTCTCAGGATTAGTCTTGCGTCAAGTGCTGGATCGAGTGACTCAATGACGAATTGACAAGAGGCTCGAAACGGACTTTGCGATATGGCAAGCTGCTCCGTCTTGCGGTCAACCAGAACCGGGTGGTAGGAGGCTAACGCTGCTCGTCGATTCCTGAAGCCGACAACGTTCCCGGACGGCAGGAGTAAAAAGAAGCCGCCGCTGGTCGCGTGGCAGAGGCGTTCCTGCGAGTAAGGGCCGAAGCCGCTCAGAGTATTATCGAGCGACTTCCCGCGACCGTTCCACGCGAGTCGTGCAGGAAGTGCAGAGTCAGGTCCACGGTGAATCCACACCCAGTGAGTGAGTTGGAATACCGGGTCCTTCCAGGCAATTCTTGCCCATGGTTTTCCGAAGGTCGATTCACGGCCCAGTAAATAGACCGGAACCTTGGATTTCTGGCACTGTTTGATTGTCTGCTCGAGCAGGTTTGGATCGGCGGCGGTGTCGCCCGAGTCGGACGGTGATTCGTTAGTCACGGCGATGATGAGAAGTTGTTGACGATTCTCGTTTGCCTGTTCTGAGAACTTATCGATTGCAAACAGTACCGCCTTGCAAAGGTTCTCCTTGCCGGATTCGTCTGTCGGTTTTCGATCGAATGCTTTGCGAAGTCTGGAGAATCCGGTCGGCGTCGTAGCGACCGGTTCGTTGGTGCGGACGTGAGTTCCGGTCCCGAAGCTGATGACGACGGATTGAGTGTCCTTATGAAGTTCTCCGTAGACTCGGTGGACCGTTTCCGCTGTCTCGTGAAAGTCGGTCTCCATGCTCTTGGTTTCGTCCAGCAACCAGACGACAAGGAGCGGTCGGGCGACTTGTGCTTTCGTCAGCTCCTGCGCGAGCCACTTCATTGCCTGCGGATGGCTGCCGAACGGTTCGACGATGCTGCCATCCTCTGCAACAGATGCAGCGGCATTGAAGAAGAACGTCAGGCTGAAGAACGCCGCGCACCAAGTGATTGGTCGACGGTAAGTGTCGAATGAAGTCCAGATTGGCATTTGCGGTGGCCCGAATCGAGAAACGGATGCGAGTGTGCGATGACGGGCGGATTGATGATCCGTCATCGCTTCGACTTTTCTATTCGGTCGGCCTTTTGTTGGGCGGCTGCTTGTTGGGCGGCCCATTTATGAATTCGAATGGTGCCCTGAGTGGCGTCGCGTCGTTGGTCGAGCCTCCGATGCTGAAGAAGCCGCCGCTTCCGCTTCCGCTTCCGCCGAAGCCTCCCGGGCCGCCTCGACCTTTATTTGGGAAGAA
>JBLFXD010000127.1:0-11200 GCA_047611045.1 Planctomycetaceae bacterium
GCTGCGCTTGACATACCCTACGGCTCGTGCCAGACCATAATTTTGAGAGAGCAAGTTTCTCCGATTAATCGACGTAAACAAACTCGTTCATACTGAAGATTGCCTGACACAAATCGGCCAGAGCTACCTTGTCGGCATCGTTGCGTCCGGCACTGCGATACTCCGCTGACTGGCCAGCAATGAATGCCTCAGCAAGTTTCCGCTCGTCGGTTGATGGTTTGCGACCAATCGCAGAACGGTACGCCAGACCGATCGCGTCCGGTTTACCGGACAGACTGGCCGCCAGAGACTCGGCGTAAGACCGTCCCTGTTGGCTGTTCATGAACATCAGTGCCTGCGGCGCGACGGTCGTGCTGGTTCGTTGGCCGATGCTGACAAGATGCTCCGGCCAGTCGAACAGCATCATCACCGGAATCAGACCGCTTCGCTTTATGAAGAAGTAAACGCTGCGTCGCTTCATGTTGGCGTCGAGCGTTCCCGGCCCAAACATCTTTCGATCAAGCTGCCCGGAAACCGATAACATGGCGTCGCGAATCGCCTCTCCCTCAAGCCGCTGCGGAGCACGTCGCCAGTACCAATTGTTTTCTCGATCAATCTTCGCCCGCTCTTCGTCATGCTCTCCGGACTGCATGTAGACGTTGCTGTTCATCATCAGTTTGTGCATCCGCTTCAGCTTCCAGTCGCCGTCAATCAGGTTGAGGGCCAGCCAGTCGAGCAACTCAGGATGAGTCGGACGTTCTCCGGGAAACCCGAAATCGTTCGGCGTTGTGACAATGCCTTTGCCGAAATGGTGCTGCCAGAGTCGGTTGACGATGACTCGCGCGGCAAGATGTCCTGCTCCCGATTCAGCGTCCGTCATCCAGTTAGCAAGAGCTGCTCGGCGAAAGCTGGTTCGATCCCAACCGGTCGGCGCTGCGACGTTCCATGCATCTGCCTTCTGTTTTGCGGGCATGAGCACCTGCAGAAAGCTTTGTGAAACGACTTCCTTTTTCTGGTTGACGTCGCCTCGGTTCAGCAAATTCACCTGCGGGTAAAAATGCGGGTATCCTCGACCGTCGGCATGATGGCTCATGTGCGGGTACCCTTCGCTCGAAACCATCACCTTCGCAAGTTTGAGTTCCGGCCCTTTGGCTTTGTGGTCGGCCGTTGCTTTGTTCAAAGCTTGCCATTCGGGCAACGATGTTCTGAACCAGTCGGTTGCCGTCTTCCTGGCATCGGATGATTCGTTCGGGTTCTTTCGTAACTCGGCCAGGGCTGAGCTGACCTTTGCATCGAGTCCAACATTTCCGACTTCCGCTTTCGGTTGGTCTCGATCAGAAACCGACAACCGAAACCGGCCGACCGCGTGACGGGCATTCGGATGGTTGAACGTCAGCGTGATCGTCAGTCGCGTCCCTTCTTCGAAACCGACGTTCGATTCAAAGTCGAAGACGGCAGCCTGATCTTTTCCAATTCCGCCCACGTCGACCGCCCACCCGCTGATCGGATCGGAATCGATCGACGCCGCGACGGACAGCGAACTCGTATTCTGCTGATGAGTCGCTCGGGCCGCGGTCAGTTTGATCTCTTTCGCCGAGCCCGGAGTTGCCAGCGGCAGGGCCGTTACCGAGATATTCCCGAGGGCGAAGTTGCCATTGTTGGCTCGGCCCGGACCCTTGCTGGGCAGCGAATCATCGCGGAGCGCTTCCAGTCGGATAGCCGTCATTGATCGACGCCGGGTTTCAGCCACGATCGTCAGCACTTCCTGGTTGGGGGCCGTACCGATGGCGAGGTGCGAACCGTCGCTTTGCTTCTCGAACTTCGAACCGCCGGAAGATTTGACCGACGTTGGATCGAGCGTTTCCCACGGGCTCAGCTCAGTAATCGGGGGAGCCTTCTTCAACCACTCGCGAAACTTCGTGGGTACTTCTTTTTCTTCGAACGTTCGCGTCGAGGCCGTCAGTTCGATCAGCTTCTTCTCCCACGCGGCCTTGCGGGTCAGATTGGCTTCCGGTTCGAGGTCGACGTCAATTTCGCTGCGAATCGTCGTCGCGAAACTCGCAGCCATCGAGTAGTAATCCCGCGACGGAATCGGGTCGAACTTGTGGTCGTGGCATCTCGCGCACCCAATCGACAAACCGAGGAATGCGACGCCGGTCGTCGTCACCATGTCGTCGAGTTCGTCGTAGCGTGCAGACTCGAATTCTTTTTCCGTGAGTTGAGTCGGAAAGACGCCGGCCCCCAGAAACCCGGTCGCCATCGTGGCCAGAGGGTTTTCGGGAGCGAGTTCGTCGCCAGCCAGTTGCCAGCGGACAAATTCGTCGTACGGAAGATCGTCGTTCAACGCTTTGATGAGGAAGTCGCGGTAGTGGTAAGCGAACTTGCGATCGTAGTCCTGCTCGTAACCATGCGACTCGGCAAAGCGTGCGACGTCCATCCAGTGCCGCGTCCAACGCTCGCCGTAGTGCGGCGACTCAAGCAGTCCATCGATCAGCTTCGGCCATGCGTTTTCATCGGAATCGTTGACGAAGACGTCAATCTGTTCCGGAGTTGGAGGTAAGCCGAGCAGATCGAAATACGCTCGCCGAATCAGCACTCGCCTTGATGCTGCACCGTTTGGATGCAAACCGAGCTCTTCCTGCTTCGCCAGAATCCAATGGTCGATCGGCGAACGCACCCACGCTTCGTTCTTGACTTTCGCCGGCTTTGCCAGCTTCAGTGGCAGGAACGACCAGAATTTGCGGTCGTCATCCGTAACGACCATCTCCGTTGGCTGTGCTTTGTCGGACTTCTCGACGAGTGGCTTGTCGTAGGGAGCGCCGAGATCAATCCATTGTGCGATCTGCTTGATCGTGGCATCCGGAAGCTTCGGCTTTTTGAACGGCATGTGCGGTTCTTCGGTATGCCGAAGCAGACTCATCAGATGACTGTCGGCTGCCGTCTTGTCGACAAAACCGCTCTCCATCAACGTGTCTCGTGACGAGAGATCAAAGTCCGCCTTCGTGGCCTTGCCGCCGTGGCAGTCCAGGCAATGCTTCGTCAGCGTCGCCCGGACACTCTTTTTAAAAAGAGTCGTCCCCTGCTTCACTCGAGCCGCGTGGTCTTTCGGGATGGTCTTTTCGCCGGCAGATTCCGCAGGCTTAGTCGCCAGAGAGGCTGAAGCAAGAACGATCAAAACCAGAAGACAGCGAGCCATGTGTGATTACCTGAAACTCGTGCAGACGATGTCGGAAGACGGTGAGCGCCGCTCACGTTCGTTCCCGGAATTGCAGATGACTATCGTCGCGCAACACGAAACTTTGAACAAGCCAGCGTGATTTCCTGGCTGACCAGTCACGCGGCTATTTTACCGAACCGGATTCAGTCGAGATTCAATCACTTTGCAGCGGCAACGGATTCGGCGACGTCGATTGTGCCTTCGTAGAGGGCTCGGCCGATGATGATGCCGTCGAGGGTGGGAGTCTCGTCGTTGGCGACTTTCAATCGGTGGACGTCGTCGATCGTGGTGACGCCTCCGGAGGCGATGACGTGGAAACCGAGTTTCGCGAGTTCCTGCATGTCGTTGATCGTGGCTTCGTCGACGCCCTGCATCATGCCGTCGTTGGCGATGTTCGTGTAGATGAGTGCTGCCAGGTCGAGGTCGGCGTACCGCTTCGCCAGTTCGATGGCCGATGTCGCTGAGACATCGAGCCAGCCTTCTGTCGCCACCATCGAATCTCGCGCGTCGATTCCCAGCACGAGCTTGCCGGGGAACATGCCAGCCATCTTTTTGAACCACTCGGGATCTTTCAGAGCCTGCGTGCCGATGATGACTCGGCCAACGCCGACATCTTCCAGCATGAGTCGGATGGATGCTTCGTCCCGAATGCCGCCACCGAGTTCGCAGGAAATGCCGACGGCTGACGTGATTGCTTTCACGACGTCGTGATTGACCGGTCGGCCTTCTTTGGCGCCGTCCAGGTCGACCAGGTGCAGCCACTCGATGCCGTCATCGGCCCAGCGTTGAGCCATCTCAACCGGGTCATCGCTGAAAACCGTTTCCTGGTTGTAGTCTCCCTGTCGAAGCCGGACGCACTTGCCACCTCGAAGATCAACGGCTGGAAGAATCTGCATATCCCGATTTCGCTTTCGTCATTTCTGGATTGTGAACGCTGTATTGGTGAGCGGTCGGTCGGGTGATTTCTGGTTTGTACGGCTTCGTGCAACAACCAGCATCGCAGCCCACGATTGATTCTGCGGGATCGTAAATAGAATGCGCCTTCGCAACGAGTGTTCCCGGTTCTTCCTGCACAATCCCTACTGACGGCCGAAAGCGTGGTCTTTTCGCAACTTATCCAGTCCAGGTGAATCGCAAGCGTGACACGTTGCCGATTGGCAACTTACGGTTGAGTGTCGCCGCGTCAGAACGGGCCTGATGGCCGGCTGCTTGACCCAATTCGTTTGCTGCGCACACTCCGGAGTGTCCCATGCAGGTCACTGTTCGAGATCTGATGACGTCCCAGCCGCTCACCGTTCGCGAGCTGGTCACGGTCGAAGAAGCCACCCGGAAACTTCTCGAACGAGCCGTCAGCGAGGTCTACGTCGTTGACGAAGACGGACGCCTGCTCGGAACGGTGTCGGACTTCGCACTCCTCAAAGCACGCATTATCCAGGCCGACTCGCAAGAGCCCGTCACGCAGCTCATGAGTCGCAACATGGTGCTCCTGAACCCGGACATGCGTCTGGACGAAGTCGCCGGTTACTTCCGCGAAAGCTGCTACCCACGACTGGCTGTCGTCGAGGGCGGACGAGTCGTCGGCCAGTTGTCTCGCCGAGACATTCTGCGAGCGATGGTCGTCATCGAAGAACTCGCCATGGCCTCGGTCGATGATGATTTCGAAGCTGCCGCTCTCTCGAGCGTCACCAGCAACAACGAAGACGGCCGCATTCGCCGACTTGAATCGCCTTCCGCGACGGTGCTTCCTGAGCCCGCAGGTTTGCGTTCGGTGCCAGAATCGGACAATGCAGAAACCGGTCATTCTCTGAGTTCGCTAGCGGCCCGGTAATCAACGTAGTGATGCGTCGAGACCCACCCTGCCTGAATCTGCATTTACCCCGGAGTATAGTGCACACTCAGTGATCAAGGTGAAACAGTCGTTTCAAGGCGTCGAGCAGGCCGTGCGGTGTTCCGTCGCGAGCTTCTTTGCGGAGCGCTTCCAGCGGTGGGTGCAGCAGCTTGTTGACGATGCGGTGCACGCTGTGTTCGACCGTTTGCAAGTCCTCTTCGCTGAGGTGCCGAAGCTTTGATGACAGCCTCGCCAATTCATCTTTGCTGATTTCGTGACACTGCTCGCGCAGACGTTTGACAACCGGCCCCGTTGCACGGTGATGAACATCGTGCATGAAGTTGTCGGTTTCGTCGTCGATGATCTTCAGCGCGCTGTCGATTTCCCGGACGCGTGCTTTGCGGTTTTGTTCGCACGTCGCTTCGAGGTCGTCGATGTCGTAGAGGAAGACGTTGTCGTCGACGTCGCCAGCGTCGGTGGTGAAGTCTCGGGGTGCTCCGAGATCGAGCACGAACACCGGTTTGCCTTCGCTTGCCTGCCTCGCTGCTTTGAAGCGTGCGGCATCGACGATGGGCTCCGTCGCGCCGGTCGTGCTGACGATGACGTCCGCCTTGCCGAGCAATTCGTCGAGCGATTCATAAGGCTGAGTCCGTGCTCCTTCGAACTGAGCCGCAAGCTTCTCGGCACGCTCGAAACTTCGATTCACGACGACGATGTCTTGAGCACCTTCGCTCTTAAGGTACTGCAAAGTTTCTTCGGCCATCTCGCCGGCACCAATAATCAGCACGCACTTGTCGTCGAAGCGGTCGAAAATGCTCTTGCCGAACTCACCGACCGCAACGCTGGCGATCGAGACTCGACCTTCGACCAGTTTTGTTTCTGTACGGACTCGCGCGGAAACTCGGATCGCGCCCTGGAACATCGCGTGAGTCAGCGGTCCGCAGGCGTCGTTCTCCTGAGCCGTCTGATAGGCATCCTTGACCTGGCTGACGATCTGCGGCTCGCCCAGAACCATGCTGTCGAGACTCGACGAAACCTGGAACAGATGCCGCACGGCGTCGGGGCCGGTTCGTTCGAGAAAGTCTTCAAAGAAATCGTTGATTGGAACGTTGTGAAAGTCCGCAAAGAATTCCGCCAACTCGCGATGCGAAGGTGTGTCGTCCGGAGATTGCTGAGCCGTGTAAACCTCGACACGGTTACACGTCGAAAGAACGACGGCTTCGATGTCAGGGAACCTCGACCGCAATTCTTCATAGGCGCGCTGCAACCGCTCGGCCGGAAACGCGAGGCGTTCTCGGACGGAAAGATTCGCCGTCTGGTGGTTGCAGTAAACGACCTGGAGGAACACGGGAGATGCAGCAGGCTCGCGGCCAGCCGTTTCAGGGAGGGATGATTGTGTCACAGACGCGTCGACGGGTTGGAAATCGTTTTCGCAGTTCCGCCGGGCGAACTCACGATTCTATCGCGGAATCAGTTCATTTTCTTCCATGACGCTGCAAGCTCGACTCACTACCGAATTCGGCGGCGAATTGCGGTTTCGTCGGTGGAACCTTGCGAACGAATTGCCGCGAGGTTAGGAATGCGCCACTTACGGGAGAGTTCGGCTGTCCCGCTCGATTTGCAGCAAGAACCTGCACGCGGCTCGCGCAGGATTGGCGAGAGAAAGTGCTTCGATGCCCAAAGTCTGGAGATTCCCCCCGTACGACGAAGCCATTGTTCAGCGACTGTCCGCTGAGCTTAAGAAACCGGTTCTGATCGCACAGATTCTGGCCGCGCGAGGCTTCGAAAACGGCGAGCAGGCCAGCGAGTTCCTGTCCGCTCGGCTGGTCGACCTGCACGCTCCCGAGCTGCTGCCCGGCGTGCCGGAAGCAACGGAGCGAATTGTCGCGGCCATCGCAGCCAAACGCCGAATCACCATCTACGGTGACTACGACGTGGACGGCGTGACGTCGACGTCGATCCTCTGGCACTGCTTGACTCTGCTCGGCGCGACGGTTGATTACTACATTCCGCACCGGCTCGATGAAGGTTACGGCCTGAACAGCGACGCCATCCGTCAGCTTCATGAAGAAGACGCGACGCGACTGGTTATCACGGTCGACTGCGGGATTACCAGTATCGGCGACGCGGCAATCGCGAAGGAAATCGGACTTGAGTTGATCATCACCGATCATCACAACATGGCGGAAACGATTCCTGAAGCAGCCGTCGTCGTGCATCCTCGACTTCCTGGCACCGAGTACCCATTCGGCGATCTGTGCGGAGCGGGCGTCGCGTTCAAGCTTGCCTGGGCCGTCTGCAAGAAAATGGGCGACGGCAAAAACGCATCGCCGCGAATGAGAAATTTTTTAAAGTCAGCCGTCGGACTGGCGGCGATCGGCACGGTCGCGGATGTCGTTCCGCTGGTTGGCGAAAACCGAATCATCGTGCGGTACGGGCTGGCGAGTCTGCTGGAACTGTCCAGCCCCGGCTTGAAGGCGCTGATGAAGATCTCAGGTTCCGATGGCCAGAAAGTTCTCACGTCAGAAGACATCGGATTCGGCATCGCCCCGCGCATCAACGCGGCAGGGCGTCTCGGTCAGGCTCGGCTCGCAGTCGAGCTGCTGACCACTGATGACAAGGAACGAGTCGTCGCGCTGGTCGAATATCTCGATCAGCTCAACAATAATCGAAAAACGGTCGAGCGGCGGATTCTGCGACAGGCGAAAGAACTGGTCGCCGACCATCCGGAGTGGCTCGAACGAAAGGCTCTGGTGCTGGCACATTCCGACTGGCATCCCGGAGTGATCGGAATCGTCGCCAATCGAGTCGCCGAACATTTTGAACGACCAACAATTCTAATTTCGCTGCACCGTCCCGACGAACCTGGTCAGGGCTCGGGCAGGTCGTTCGCCGGTTTCGATCTGCATTCTGGAATGAAACATTGCCAGCAGCACCTTGTGACTTTCGGCGGGCATAAAGTTGCCGCTGGCTTGAAAATCGAACGTGAGAACATCGACGTTTTCCGAGCGGACCTGTGCGAGTACGTTGCTGCGAATCACGAAGTCAAATCCAGCGACGTTGAACTTGCTGTTGACGCCGAAGTTCGACTGGCCGACCTGACACACCGGGCGATCACTGGCCTCGAAGAACTGGGACCATTCGGCGCGTCGAACCCGCGGCCCGTGTTTGCGTCCACGAAAGTCGAAGTCTCCGGCAAGCCGAAAAAGATGGGCGAAGGAGAGCGGCACCTGGATCTTCGAGTTCGACATTACGGAACAACGCTGCGAGCTGTCGCGTTCGGCAAGGGTGAATGGGCGGACGAAATCGCCGAAGTCGATGGTCCCATTTCGATCTGCTTCGCTCCGGTAATCAACCGATTTCGCGGCCGCGAGAATGTCGAAATGCACCTCATCGACTGGCATCCCGCGACCGCTGCGTCGCCAGCTTCAAAAACCGAGGCCTCCGAAGTTTCGACTTAAGCTGAGATTCTGTCATGCTGATTCGGTTGCACGAGTTGACATCGAAGCGGGCTGCTTTACTTTTCGGGCTCTGACGAAGTTAAGTGCTGAAGGTATCTGATCAGCACGCACGGATGCGCATTCAGCACGAACGGAGATCGGCGATGACACAGTCAGCAGCAGACGGTTCCTCGGAAACTCGGCGAGGGATTCTTCTGGCGGGAGGTTCCGGAACTCGACTTCATCCCGCGACGCGAGTCGTCAGCAAGCAGCTTCTGCCGGTTTACGACAAGCCGATGGTCTATTACCCGCTGACCACGCTCATGCTGGCCGGCATTCGAGACATCCTCGTCATCAGCACCCCGCACGACCTTCCACTCTATCAGCGACTGCTGGAAGACGGTTCGCAGTGGGGACTGAATCTGCAATACGCAGAGCAGCCAGATCCCGGCGGACTGGCTCAGGCATTTCTGATTGGTGAATCGTTCGTCGACAACGGGCTGTCGAGCCTGGTGCTGGGTGACAATATTTTCTACGGGCAGAACCTCAGCCAGTCGTTGCAGAGTGCCAATCAGCAAACGAATGGGGCGACAGTCTTCGCCTACCACGTCAGCGACCCGGAGCGTTACGGCGTCGTCGTTCTCGATGACGATGGCAAGCCGACTGAGATCGAGGAAAAACCGAAAGTCCCACGGTCGAACTTCGCCGTCACCGGTCTGTACTTTTACGACAAAGACGTCGTCGAGATTGCGAAGAGTCTGAAACCATCGCCGCGTGGAGAACTTGAGATCACCGACGTGAATCGAGTCTACCTCGAACGAGGTGATCTTGAAGTTGAAGTCTGGCGACGAGGAACAGCGTGGCTCGACACAGGCACGCACGATTCATTGATCGAGGCGGCTCAGTTTGTGAGCGTTCTGGAATCGCGGCAGGGTTTGAAAATCGCCTGCCCGGAAGAAATCGCCTGGCGGATGAAATACATCACCGACGAGCAGGTGCAGAAACTCGCGGACCCCATGAAGAACAACGGCTACGGCCAGTACCTGCTTCAAATGCTGACCCAGCCACACTGATTCCCGTGTCTTCTGAGTAGTTGAGACGCTCAACGCAGGGCAGGGCAGAGGCTGCCTCACGGATTCTGTCACGCCGAACTAACTGCCCCTTATACCGCTGCGGGCAAAGTACGTCTTTTTGAGGCCGCAGCCGCACGGGCTGACTGCATTCGTACCGTTGCCACCTGCTCGTTGTGTCGGAGCTGGTAATTCAGAATTGCCGCGCAAATCATGAACGGGACGTACTGAAAGCTGGTCATCAAGATTGTCATCGTACAAAGCGCCAGCATGTGGCATATCAGCATGACCGCCGCTGGACGCTGACCGCAGCGGAAGCTCGACACGATCAGCATTCCGATTCCTGTCCACTGAAGAACCGCCGCCGGGAAGCCTGCAATCAGCACCAACCCAATGTGGAATACATGAACCGTGTTGCCAAAGTGCTGCTGCAATTCTCGGGTCGTACCTTCCGTACCCATTCCGATGATCGAACATCGTGATAGATAACGTAGCGAAAACCTGAGCGTCGACGTTCGTTCATAAATCGAGAACCCGGCTTTGTCGACTCGGTAGGTAACGGTTTCGTAGACGCGGGTTGTCGCACCACGAATCCTCGATGAAGTCGCGAACAGACCGACACACATGGCGGCCAGAATTACGCCAACGACGAGGACTCCGCGTCGATTCGGCTCTTTCAGCAGGTAATAGGCAAGTCCGGCTCCAGCAAAGACCGCCGACTTGGCCAGCGTCGCCATCAGTCCGAGGACCAGCAGAAGCAGAAAGACCATCCGTTTTCGGTAGTCAGGAACGTAGAGCAGCAATGCGAACACCGGCGACAGTGACAGACACAATCCGCTGCAACTGATACTCAGCCCGGCCGAACGAATTGCACCGCCAGACAGAGCCCAGATCGACTGGTTTCCGACCTGGCCAATGAAGCCGCCCAGTTGCAGACCACCGACCATCGCGCTGATGCTCATTGAGAGCAGAAACCCGGCGATCAATGTGCGAGGCCGAAAGTTGACGAAGGCGACCCATCCAAAGGGCAGTAGAACGGCAAAGATGTAGAGAGCCTGGGCGACGCTGATGATCGATCCGTCCGGATCGGCAACCTGCGAAAGCAGGATCAACGGCAGGGAAACCAGCAGCGGAATCTGCCATCCACGAATCTTGCCCACATGGTCGATGTTAAGCAGAATCGCGGGGAGCAGAAGCAAGTCGCCAAACGTGATGCTTTGAGCCGTCGGGCGCAGCGCAGGCCACGGCAGCATCAGAAGCGCTGCAAAAGCAAAGACCTGTTGGAGACGTCTTGTCTGCATGGATTTGCGAACGAAACCCGAACACGAGGCCAATCGGTGAGGCCGGCGCGTGCAGATTGAATTCTTGAGTGATGGTTTTGGAGAATCGTTGCTCGGAGGCTCGAGCAGGAAATGGCAGCCTGTCTTGAAGGTGGCTGCGACGGCGGGAAAAGATGGGGCCGGGAGTTTACCGGACCGTTTCAAAATCCAGCAACACGGGTTTCACCCGACGAAATCACGTCGGGACTGGCTCCCGCAAGCCGGTTCCGACACAAGTCACTCTTCTGATTGCAGGGCAGCCTGCATACAAATAGACGCTGACTCTGTTTGGTCATTCGGCCGAACGGACTTGAAATACTCCACTCGGACAGCTTTGCATCTCATGT
>JBLFXD010000128.1:0-11170 GCA_047611045.1 Planctomycetaceae bacterium
GAGACGCTGTCCGGATCAGACATTGTGTCATCGCCTGGTGAAGCAGCATCGGCTCAAGACGAGATTGAAGTCAGTGAAGGGGGGCTCTTCGCAAACGATTCGAGTCTGAGTTCTCTCCGGAACGAACGGATCGAGCCGGGCCGCTGGGGCATGGCGTGGGGGGGAATGATCGTCGCCTGGCTGGCCGCTTCGTTGGGGCTCAAACGAGTTCGGCGGATTCGGGAAGACCCTGCGCTTCAGCGCCGACGATCGGCGGCAGCGCGAGTGAGCGCAGCGCTCGCGGACGCAGCGGAATTGCTGGCGTTGGGCAGCCAGAGTGAAACGTGTGATGCGATCCGCAAAGCAGTTGCTGGACTGATCGCCGACTATGCCAACGTTTCCGAAGCCGGACTAACTCCGCGAGACGCAGCTGGTCAATTGGCGACACTCGGTATCGATGAGTCGTTGCGCGATCGCACAGTGAAAGTTCTCAACGATTGTGACGCCGCTCGTTACGGTGCGGCCGCGGAAGATTTGTCGCGTCTTAATACGGAAGCCGTCAGCGTTGTTGATCAGCTTGCTGCCGAGCTGCGGAAGTTGCCAGCATCGGGCGGAAAGTGTTTCGGAACCGTCGCCACCGCGTCGCTGATGCTGTTCTGCATTTTCGTTGGTGGCTGTGGGGCGGCGGCCGATCTTGAGACATCGAGAAAATTTCAGGACGAGGGAGAGGCCTTTGTTAGTGCTTCAACGTCGGATGATTTCGCGAGAGCTGCTCGGCAGTATGGGCAGATCGGCGGGGACGGTTTTCTTTCCAGCACGCTGCTTTACAACCAGGGGAATGCCTGGATGAGAGCTGGCGAGACCGGGCGAGCGATCGCTTCGTATCGTCAGGCTCAGCGATATCGGCCACGAGATCCGTATCTCGAAGCCAACCTGCGGAACGCGTTGACGGCGAGCGGGAGCAGCTCCGATGTTCTGCCGGAGACCGGTGTCGCCGGGTTCATTTTCTTCTGGCAGAACTGGGTGAGCTATCCGGAGAAATTCGTCGTGACGACGGTGTTGCTCGCGGTAACGCTGATGCTTTCGTTGCTCGGTCAGTTGTTGCGGGCGCGAGCGTGGTTCCGTCGATGCTCCTTTGCTGCCGGATTTTTCGTCGCCATTTTCGCTGCTTCAACGGCCTGGGACTGGCACAGGTTTGACGGAACCATTCACGGTGTTGTGGCTGCCGAATCGGCGATTGCTCGAAAAGGAAATGCCGAGTCGTACGACACTGCGTTCAAAGATCCGCTTGGGCAAGGAACTGAGTTCGTCGTTGAGGAAGAACGAAACGGCTGGCTTCGTGTCCATGTTGGAGAAGCCGGGACCGGATGGCTGAGTGAGCGGGATGTCGTTGTGTACTGAGTTGCTGAGGTTCGGTCTGGCCGACCAATGTTAGCGGTCGGATTTGCCGGGCAACTGCGAAATCGCGACGGTTGGCAGACCGCCAATCCGATAAGGAATGCTGAGATGACAGGCTAATTCCAGCGGGTTGGAGCTTTAAGTACACGCACAGAAGTTGGCTTTCTATCTTTGAAAGATCGCGCTAGAATGCTGTTCCGGTCAAGGATTGATCTGATACAGCCCAAAACGGATTCCAGTCAAAACACCAAAGCTGAGTGAACAGAAAGATAGAAATGGCTAAATCTGCAAAGAAATTAAAGAAGGCGAACCACGGCAAACGGCCGGCGAGTGCTAAAGCTCGCAAGGCGAAGCGTAAGCACATCAAGACGTAGTCGCTGCTTCGATCTGTTAATTCACAAACGAGCGTTCATCCATTCGGGTGACGCTCGTTTTTGTATTCAGCCCTGGTGTTACGGGCTTCGATCATCGTTCAGGCGGCAAAGTGGCCACAGTTCCCCTTGGTTGCCCAGACGTTTGGGAATCGCGCATCGGGCTAAAGCGAAGCACTCCGACCTTCTGGTGATGTAGCAAGGTGCCAGACCTTCAGAGTATGCGTGGCTGATGGCTACAATCCCGCGACTTACTGGTTCCGGCGCCCGGATAATCGTCGGATGCTTCGGATTCGGCAGGCGACGCAAAGTTCTGGCAGTCGGCGTGACTACCCGTTGTTGTTTGAATCTGGCAGCAAACATGGCAGCAACTGCCGCTGGAACGGCCTGTGAACGTATGCGGCGTCGATGAAACATAGAGACGGGCCACCCGAATTCAGGTCGACGTTGCGCGATTTGAGTTTTCAGGATCGCTCGACGGCGATTCGCACAATCGATGCTCGGTCTGGTCTTCTCAAGCTGATTTGAGGACCTGTTGGGCGACAATCGACTTTCAACAACGAGAATCGGCATGACGCATTTTCTCGAGAAGAAGGATCCTTGGGGGAACGGAACGGGCCTCTGGGTGCTCGTTCTGCTTGCCTGTGCACTGCCCCCAGCGCTGTGGGCCGTGTCGGGAATCAAACTCGACAATGACATCCGCAAGTGGATCCCCGCCGATGATCCCAACGCGCAGACTCTGGCGTGGTATCAGGAAGAATTTCCCCACAACGAAAGCATCATCGTTACGTGGGACGGCAGCACGCTGAACGATCCGCGAACTCAGTGGCTGGCTGACCGGTTGGCAGGAATGCCCGACGAAGCGGGCGTTCGACACGGCGGACTGCAACACGTTGAGCGAGTTGTGACTCCGCAGGATCTGCTCCGGCGAATCGAAAGCGCAGATGTTTCGCACGAGGAAGCGTTGCAGCGGCTGCAGGGTGTGCTCATTGGCTCCGGTCCGCTGAAGCTGCGTCTGTCGGACCTCGGAGTTGCGCGACGAAAGTCGACGCTGAAGTCTTTGCAGGATCGGGTGCGATCGGAACTTGGATTGGAGCTCGAGATTATCGACCCTGTCAAAGACTGGGTTCCGGAGAAATCCATTGATGAATATCCGCTCGCGAAAGCGATCGTTGAAGTTGAGGCAGAGCCCGAGCCGTTTGACGCTCTACCAGAACACCACGTGCAGGTCCGTTGGGCAGGGATGCAGGCTGGGTCGGACGCCGCTCAGCGAGTCGTCGCCATTGCCGAAGCCATTAACGTCGACGGTGAGGCCACGTCTGATTCAGAAACCGCGGATCATCAGCTGATCGAAGACGCTTTTTTCGCCCCGGGATCTCCGATCACCGTCGCCGTTGTGTTGAGCGCCGCCGGCGAAGAAGACAAAAAGGGTGCCATTGCCGCACTGCGGAAGATCACTGCCGAGGTCGGGATTCCGGCAGAAGCTCTGCACCTCGGAGGCCGGCCGGTTGCGGGACGAGCCTTGAACGACTCGGTCAAACGAGCGGCGTGGAACCGGGACTTCCCGATCCTGAATCTGCCAGGGCGGTCGATCATTCTGTTCTCGGGAGCGGTCGGGATCATTCTGGCCTTTGTGATGCTTCGCAGCGCCGCGTTGGCCACACTGGTTCTGTTTATCTCGTACTACACCGTGTTGCTTACCGTTGCGGTCGTACCCGCGACAGGCGGCAGCATGAACATGGTTCTCGTCGTGATGCCGACGTTGTTACTTGTGCTGACGATGTCTGGAGCGATCCACGTCGCGAGTTACTGGCGATTTGCCGCGAAGTCGGATGTGGCGACTGCTCCTGTCACGGCTGCAAAACTTGCGGCGCGTCCGTGTGCACTGGCTAGTCTGACAACAGCATTCGGTTTGTTGTCTCTGGCGACGAGTCCGCTCGCTCCGGTTGCCCACTTCGGTCTTTATTCGGCCTTGGGATGTTTCATCGGCCTTGGAGCGATTCTTTACGGCTTGCCAGCGCTGCTGCAGTTTGTCCCGGAGAAGTCAGCGCGTCCTGCTCGAACGATGCCCGATGTCTGGCAGCCGATTGGCCGATTCATCGTCGCTCATGCCCGAGTCGTTGGCGTTGTCTGCTTGGTTTTGTTTGCCGTCTGTTCCGCAGGCCTGACTCAGTTCGGGACTGAAACCAAAGTCATTCGGTTTTTTCCTGAGACCGCGCAGGTCGTTAAGGATTACCGGTTCATCGAAGAGAATACTGGCGGTGTTATTCCGGTCGATGTCGTTGTTCGGTTTGCAGAAACGCACCGTGCTCCTGCCGAGGATGGTCTGCTGTTTCAAGAACGGCAAGAGATCGTCCGACGAATTTCACAGAGGCTTGTCGAACGGCACGACGACATTTCAGGCGCGATCTCTCTGGCGACGTTCCGAGAGGCCAAATCGGAAGAGGTTCTGGAAGCGAATGTCACGAATTTCTTTCAGAGAAAGATGGACACTCAGACTGAGCTCAAGGTGATGGAGAGTTCGGCGGCTCGTAGTTTCATCACCCTTGCGGAGAAAGATGGGAAGACGGCTGACGGAGTGTTGTGCGAGACGGGCGACGAGCTTTGGAGAATTACCGCACAGGTCAACATCATGACCGATGTTGATTACGCCGTTCTGCTCGACGAAATCTCGATCATCGTTCAGGAAGAAACGCTGAATCACACGGGCGCCAACTACGTCGTCACGGGCATGGTCCCACTGTTCCTGGAAACTCAGCGAGCGGTTCTGACGAGCCTCATTCAGAGCTTCATGATCGCGTTCGTGGTGATTGGAATCGTCATTTCGCTGGTACTGAAAAGTGCCAAAGCCGGACTGGCGACAATGCTGCCCAACGTTCTGCCGATCAGCACGGTGTTCGGGGCGATCTCCTGGTTCCACATCAAGGTCGACATCGGCACGATGATCACCGCGTCAGTCGCGCTGGGGATCGCCGTCGACGGGACGTTGCATCTGCTGACGTGGTTCCGTGAGGGTCTGCGACGAGGACTCGATCAGCAAGCTGCTGTCACGTCGGCACTCAGCCATTGCGGACCGGCACTGTTTCAGACGAGCGTGGCAGTCGGCATCGGTCTGGCGGTCCTGTTACCGGCCGAGCTGACACTGATCAGCCGGTTTGGCTGGCTGATGGCGGCGATGATTGTGACCGCCTTGTTTGCCGACCTGATTCTGCTGCCAGCGATGCTCGCCGGTTGGCTGGGTCGAGTGATTGCGGAAGCGGACCAGAAGGCCGTGGATGCCGAACATGCCGCTTGCGGGAAGCCCGCTGGTGTGGAAGCCGTTGACGTCCACGGTGCTCGGGACGCCGAAGTTGCGAAGGCAGCTCCGCCTTCGCCCCACGTTCTGAAGCCAGAGGCTCGTCGCGAATCCAGCTCGGGCGAAGCCGCGGTCGAATAGCAGGACCTCAACCGGCTGTTACCAAAGGCGGGCGGATGGCGTAAGCCTGCCGGTTCTGTTCGGGAATCTGTGAATCGTCTGGCGCAGCCGAGTGCGCCGTCGGCTTAGGGGCGGCCTGGCAACAAGTGTCGTGGGGCAGGTTTGTAACCTGCCTGTGTTAGAGTGATTTGGCGGGTTGAAAACCTGCCCCGCGGAACGTGTTTCACAGCCTCAGAGTGAAAAACGACTATCCTTGAACCAGGTACCCGTCGGCTTACGCCGATGACTCGCCTGAGGCATCCGAGTAGGCGGGTTCCGCCTTGCCGGTGAGTTGAGGTGAGTTATCCTTCGGTCGAGTTCCGTTTTACTGACAATCAGCTAACAACTATTGACCCAAAAATATCTCAATATGGCGATCTCCTTTTCCGAATGTGCAGAGAGCGTGCAAGGTTTGCACAGGCTGCTCGGCGAGCTGGAGCAGCAGTGCTCGGCTTTGCAGGTCGAGCAGCTCGGCACGTTCGAGTGGCATCAGTTGCTTGAGCAGAAGCTGCTGCCTCAGTTGAGCGATGATGCGTTTCTCGTGGCGGCAGTCGTCGGCGGGACGAATATCGGAAAGAGCGTTCTCTTCAATCATCTGGCCGGGGCGAGAACCAGCGCGACCAGCCCGCTGGCTTCGGGAACGAAGCATGTAACCTGTCTGGTCCCGAACGGTTTTGAGTCCAGTCACGATGTCGAGTCCATCTTTCCAGGTTTCACGCTGAAAGACTGGGCGGCTCCGGAACAGGCCCTCGACGAATCGGAAACCGACTGGCTGTTCTGGCGTCACGGGGATGCTTTGCCCGACAACCTGCTGGTGCTCGACACGCCGGACATCGACAGTGACGCGCGTGTAAATTGGGAACGCGCCGACAAGATTCGCCGAACAGCCGACGTTCTGATCGCCGTGTTGACTCAGCAGAAGTACAACGACGCGGCAGTCAAGGAATTCTTCAGACGTGCCGCTGCCGAGGACAAGTTTGTCCTGGTCGTTTTCAATCAGGTGCACCTGCCGGACGACGAGCCGTACTGGCCGCTCTGGATGAAGACATTTTGCGAAGAGACCGGTATCGATCCGCAGTTCCTGTACCTCGCCCCGCATAACCGACAGGCGGCGGAAGAGAATCGCCTTGAATTCTTCGAGAGAGCTTGGCCGGTTGATGCGTCGGGGGCGGCGGCCTCCGGTGAGAAGAATGAGCACGGACCGGCGGATGGTTCTGTCGGCGCGGGCCAGCAGGCCGGTCGACGTCTGCGCGAGGATCTTTCATCGCTGCGGTTCGGCGAGATCAAACTTCAGACGCTTCGCAGTGCTCTGGACCTGATTCTTGCGGCGGACGGAATTCCCGGTTACCTGGCACGCGTGAAACAGCGGTCGGATGAATTCCGGTCGGCGTCCGAATTGCTGGCCACTCATAAGCTGGCGGAAATCGACAACTGGCCGATGCTGCGAAACGGCTTGATCGTCGAGAAGATTCGTAGCTGGTGGCAGGGGCAGCGTGAAGGCTGGTCGGCGAAGGTTCACAACTTCTACAACGGGATCGGAAGCGGGATCACGCGAAGCTGGAAGCTGATCGATGAGCAACTTCGAGGTCCGCAGACGCCGCCACTGGAAGCGTACCGGGCTCGCGAATGGGAAGCGGTGCTGGACGCGGTCGACGAAGTTTACAGCCGGCTCAACTGGTTCAAGGAACTCGGCAATCCGCTGCTGCAACCTCGGCTGGAACAGTTGCTCGGGGCAACGACGCGACAGGAGCTGCTCGACCAAATCCGGACCGAGTACGATGCCGCTGACCTGGATGCTCAACTGCAGAACCTTGTCGAAGCCGAGCTGAGCAGTTTTCGCAATGACAGCCCCGAGTGGTACAAGTCGTTGCGGCAGCTGGATGCTGTGGCGGCGGCGGCTCGACCAGCCGTGTCGATCGCTTTGTTCGTGACGGGTTTTGGGCCGGTGGGAAATGCCGTCGGGCATCTCGCGGCTGAAACGATGGTTACGTCGGCAGTCTCGGTTGCCGGAGACGTCGCCGCCGGAGGTGTGACGGCGGCGGTTGGCGAAACCTGGATCAGTAGCACGGCGTCGTCCGGCGCTGCGTGGCTCGAAGCTCGATTTCGCAGGATTCACGAGCAGTTTATCGCTCAACGTGCTGCATGGCTGGCAGAGTTGCTGCAAAAGTATCTGCTCGGATCGCTGCCGGAAGACCTGGCTCTGGCGGCAATGATTCCCGAGTCAACGACGTTTCAGAAGATCGAGCGGCTGGTCGAATCGCTTGGAAGAGAAATCGTTGGAGGCGAGTCGTCGGCATCGGCGAAAGCAGAACCGGGCGTTGCGGAAACGACCACACCAGTTAACGAAGTTTTGGACGACGAGGCCACAACGCAGCCTTCCTGAGAACACAGTCGCGGAAGTCACATCAGGACTCTAGATATCCATGTCTGATTCAGAACTCGCTCAACTGGAATTGTTCGCTCAGGTTGATGAGCTGGCGCGACGGCTGCAGCAATGGTCGGAGGGCGAGTCACCGTGGGAACCGCTCAACCAGTCGCGTGCCCTGGTCCGGCGTCTGCTGGCTCGGCTGGAGACTTTGCGGATTCGGCTGGAAGCCCCGCTCGTCGTCGCGACTTTCGGCGGCACAGGCACGGGGAAGAGTTCACTGGTCAACGCGTTGGTCGGTACGGTTTGCACGAAGTCGGGCCGCGAACGACCGACAACCACGAAGCCGGTTCTGATCGCACATTCGGGGACGGAGTTGCAGCCGCTTAACATGCCTCTGGAGCAGTTTGAGATTGTGCGAGTCGAATCGTCAGTTTTGCGCGACGTCGTGATCCTCGACTGTCCGGACCCCGACACCAACGAGGCCGAAACATCCGGCAGCAATCTTGCGATGCTGCGCCGAGTGTTGCCGCATTGTGACGTTCTGCTTTACGCGTCGACTCAACAGAAGTATCGGTCGGCGAGGGTTCTTGACGAGTTGGACGTTGCGTCGGCCGGCTGCCGGCTGATCTTCGTGCAGACACACGCCGACACGGACGAGGATATTCGCGACGACTGGCGAAGTCTGCTGGGCGAACGCTACGAAGTGCCGGATGTCTTCTTTGTTGACTCCGTGGCGGCGTTCTCTGAGCAACAGTCGGGGCAGCGGCCGAGCGGTGACTTCGCGAAGCTGCAGGATCTACTGACGACTCGTTTGGCAGCCGTACAGCGAATTCAGATTCGGCGAGCAAACCTCCTGGATCTGACATCGGCGACGGTTGCGAAATGTCGGGAACAGCTCGGCGAATTCGATCCGGCAATTGCAGAGCTGGAAGAGGCTCTTGCAAAGCATCGTCAGAAGCTGACTCGTGAAATGAGTCGCGAATTGAAATCTCAGCTGGGAGCGTGCAGCCACCTGTGGGAACGTCGAATTCTGAGTGAAGTCACGACATTGTGGGGGGCAAGTCCGTTTTCGTGGCTGCTGCGAGTTTACAGCGGACTCGGTGCGTTGCTGACTTCCGCGAGTCTTTACCGAGCCCGCAGTGGTGCTCAGCTGGCCCTGATCGGAGCCATGCAGGGAACGCGCTGGCTGGCTGCTCGGCAAAAGGAAAAGAGCGCGGAAGGCCAGTTCGAAGAACTCGCGACGTTGGGCATCGATCAGAATCTCGTCCGCGAAGCCCGGCTGCTGATCGGCGGACACCTGCAGGACGCTCGGCTGGATCCGGCATTGGCGGAATCAAGGCCGGGTGAGGACGCTCGCCTGGAAACCGCGCGTTTCGAAACAGGGTTTCTGGAAAACGCTCAGCAGCGGATTGAGAACACAATCGAACGGCTGGCGAAGCGGAATTCCGGGCTCATGGCGCGAGCGTGGTACGAGTTCCTTCTGATGTCGTTCATCGTGTTCGTGCTTTACCGCGCGGGCCGCAATTTTTTCTGGGATACCGTTGTTGACCCACTCGTCAAGGTGCTGCCGATCGATTTTTACGTGTCGGCAGGTTTGTTCTTTGTACTGTGGTCCGTGATTCTGGTCATGAGTTTCTGCCGGCGGCTGAACCGTGGTTTGACCAGCGAAATCACGACGATGGCCGACGAGATGGCCGAGCAGAAACTGACAAGCGGGCTGTTTCCTGATCTCGAATCGGCATTGCAGAGTATCCACAACGCTCGCCGACGGCTGGATGAGATGACCGAAACATGCCGACGCCTCCGAGGCGATGTGGCAACGTCATCGGACCTTGGGTCGCCTCGTCAGCTGAACGCCGAAACGGTATCGACCACATCCTGACGCGGTGTGCGATGTGGAGATTCGCTCCTACTCTTTTTGATCCGGTCTTCACGTGCGTGGTGGCGAGTTTCGATCGATTCCCGTTACGCTGCAGAGCTCATAGTTTTATTCGACGAAGGAGCTTTGCATGACCTTGGCCGAGTCTTCCGGCGGACTGTCCACACTCGACGGTGTGGTCCTGGGACTTTACCTGGCCGCCATGCTGGTAATGGGTTATCGGATCGCCCGAAAGAACACCTCGACGGAGGATTTCTTCGTCGGCGGTCGTGATCTTCCGGCATGGGCTGTCGGCATCAGCCTGATTGCGTCGCTGCTTTCGACGATCACCTACCTGGGCATGCCCGGAGAAATGTTTCGTACCGGTATTGGCTTTCTGACGCGCCAGCTCGGGCTGCCGCTGGTTCTGCTGATCGTCTGGTATGTCTGGCTTCCGTTTTTCACACGACTGAGGCTGACCAGCGCGTACGAGTATCTTGAACGACGCTTCGATTACCGGACGCGGGCCATCGCTGCTGTGTTCTGCATTTGCCTGCTGCTGGGGTGGATCGCGGTCGTCGTCCTGACGGCCAGTAGCGCGATGGTCGAGATCGCGAATCTGCGACTCGACTGGTTTTTCAGCAGTGACTCCGAAGACGCAGACATGCACGCCATGATTGTTGGAATCGGCCTCTTTTCGATTCTTTATACAACGCTCGGCGGCTTGCGGGCGGTTGTCTGGACCGACGTTGTGCAGTTCTTCGTGCTGCTCGGTGGAGCCATCTTTACCATCGGAACGGTCGCCTGGACGACCGGTACGGGGCCGAGCGACTGGATCGCGTTTTCGAGCCAGTACAAACATGAACAGGTGGAGTGGTTCGACTGGGATGTCGGAAATCGTTCGACGATTTTTTCGATCGCCATCGGGATGGTTTTCTGGACCGCCTGCACTCACGGAGCGAATCAAGTGGCCTTGCAGCGTTATTTTTCAGTGCGTGACGAGGCGGCCGCTCGACGCAGCTTTCTGGTCAACGCAATGGCGAGTGTTGGGCTCGGAATCCTGCTGGCGGTGGTCGGCGTTTCGCTGATGTATTTCGTGCTTGGTGACCATGATCATGGAACCGGCATGAAAGAAACACGGGGCAGTCTGCTGCTGGATGTCGAACATGCGACTCCCGAAGAAATGGTCGACATGAAGAAAAAAAGAACCACAGCACAGGATCGTGTCTTTCCACAATTCATTCGAATGTACCTGCCGAGTGGGCTGCGTGGGTTGGTGATTGCCGCGCTGTTTGCCGCAGCGATGTCCACGATTGATTCCGGAGCGAATTCGATCTCGACTATTGTGACAATCGATTTCATACGCCCGCTGCGGCGCGAAGCACTGACGACGCGAGGCGAACTGAAGCTGGCGCGCATTCTGACTGCGTGCATGGGGCTGATTGTCGTCGCCACGACGATTGGGCTCCACCATCTGTCGAAAGGCACAAACATTATCGATCTGTGTCAGAAAGGATTTAACTGCTTCCTCGGACCGCTGGGCGGCCTCTTCGTGCTGGCGATGTTTTCGCGAAAAGCAACACCTCTGACGGTGATACCTGCGGTGCTAGTTGGTGAAGCAATTGGGATTTGCGCCAGCTACAGCAAGGTCTGGTTCGACTTCAACATATCACCTCACTACGTAGTGCCGACATCGTGGCTCGCGACGATCGTCGTGTCGCATGTGCTGTCGATTCTGTTGC